>NZ_KV789843.1:41955-114995 GCF_001807705.1 Klebsiella sp. HMSC25G12
GCAAGCGCAGCGCCGCCGGGCAAGCTGTACCATGCTCCGTTCCCGTCATTGTGCCGGATGGCGGCTAACGCCTTATCCGGCCTACCTTCACCCCAGTTCTAAGGTTTGCGCCAGCAGGGATGTACCTTCCGTATCGCCTGGGGCCCCTCATCCGCACGACGATACGTTTGTTTTTTGCCTTGTTGCCAAGCTGAATCGTTAAAGCTAAAAACAATGTAGATCACATACCCTGGTGATAAATTCGCATTACTTAGCAAAATAATACGACTTTCATCTCATTTAACATCATAAAAACGGCCACTTTCTCACCAGGTGAGGCGCTTCACATTTTAATCACCCCCATGCCGGTAGATTTCACACGTCAATGACACAATCGATTCAGCAAAAAGGGAATAAAAATGAAAAAGACATTGGTTCTGACGACGATCGCCCTGCTGGTTTCTGGCTCAGCCGCGGCAAAAACATGGGTGCTGACGAACGCTGAAGAGGGCATGGATAAAGGAAACTGGCAGATCAGCAGCGATCAGCTGAAGGTAAAAGACCATGCGTTCAGCATTGAGCAAAAAGTCCTGCACGGCGGTAAGCAGGAAGGCAGCAAAATCCTCACCATTCACAGTAAAGACGGCCTGACCATCACTCTCAGCCCAACCCGTGGCATGAACTTACTGCGTATTGAGGGTTTCGGCAGCCGGATGGGCTGGGATTCGCCGGTTAAAGAGGTCGTCAACCCGGCGTTTATCAACCTGGAAAGCCGCAATGGACTCGGCTGGCTGGAAGGATTCAACGAGATGATGGTCCGCTGCGGCTATGAATGGACCGGCCATCCGGTGACCGCGGACGGGCAGATTTATACCCTGCACGGCAAGGCGGGCAACACTCCGGCCTCGCGGGTAGAAGTCGAGGTGGCTGACAGCGCGCCGTATGAAATCCGCATCCGCGGCCTGGTGAAAGAGAGCACCTTCAAAAAAGCCGATCTGCAGACCCTGACCGAACTGCGCTACGTGCCGGGCAGCAACAGCTTCAGCCTGCATGATGTCTTAACCAACCATGCTGACTATCCGCATGATTATCAGATTATCTACCACAGCAACTTCGGCACCCCGATTCTGGAAGAAGGCGCGCGCTTCCTCGCCCCGATGTCCAGCATCAGCCCGTTCAATGATTACGCGAAGAGCGGGTTAAAAACCTGGCAGACCTATCAGGGACCGACCAAAGATTTTGACGAGATGGTATTTAATATTCAGCCGCTGGCCGATGAAAATCACCAGACCCTGGCCGCGGTGGTCAACAAAGCGGGCGATAAAGGGGCCTCCATTCAGTTTGATACCCGTCAGCTGCCGGTCCTGACGCTATGGAAAAACACCGACACCATCAAACAGGGCTACGTCACCGGTATCGAACCGGGCACCAGCTACGCCTATCCGGTCACCATTGAACGCGAACAAAAACGCGTGAAGCAGCTGCAGCCGGGCGCCAGCGCGCAGTTTGATCTGACCTACACCCTGCTGCACGACAGCGCTCAGGTTGCCGCCGTTGAGCAGAAAATCGCGCAGATTCAGGGCGACAATAAAGTCGCGGAGAACGAGACGCCGATCGCCAAAGAGTAAGGTTGTAACCAGTGAATTCCCGGAGCGGGGCGACGCCCCGTTCCGGGCTACTCCCGCCCCATCACCTCGCGCCCGAGATCCCGGGCAAACTGCTGGTACTGTCGCTCATCGATCGGCTGCGGGTAGCTCAGTACCAGTAGCTCATGATCCGCGATGCCCTGATGATAGCTCGGGTGATGATGCGCCCACGCATTGGCATGAAACCCCATCGACTGATAAAAGCGCAGCCGTTTATGAGCGATTGCCGTGGTTAGCGGATCGATTTCCAGAATGGTCAGCGGCGCGCGCGTCAGGATCTGCGCCAGTAGCTGTTTACCATAGCCGCGGGAGCGCAGCGTATCGTCGATCGCCAGATGTTCGATATAACCGTAGCCGGCAAACTGCCAGCAGCCGCTGAGGCCGATAAATACGCCCTCATCGAACCACGCTTCCAGCGCGTAGCGCGGGTGGCTCAGCGCCTGAAGTTTGGCGTCGCTTTCGCGCTGCTCGTGCCACGGAAAGGCGCGCGCGTAGAGCGCGTCCAGCGTGGCGAAATGGGGCGAGTCGGTAGAACGTAATCTTTCGCAGGTCAGCATGGCACAATCCCTGGTGGCGAAAACAAAACTGCCCTCACACGGAGGGCAGTGATCGGAGGCGTTCGCGCTTATTCTGCCGCGGCCGCTTTTTGCGCCAGCTTATCCAGCAGCTTCTGATGAATGCCGCCGAAGCCGCCGTTGCTCATCACCAGGATATGGTCGCCCGGGTGGGCGGTTTTGACCACCATCTCCGCCAGGGTATCGACGTCGGCGCTCCAGTGGGCCGGCTGGACGCAGGCTTCCGCCACTTCCGCCACCTGCCACGGAATATGCTGCGGCTGCAGGAGGAACACTTCATCAGCGCGACCGAGAGACGGCGCCAGATCGTCTTTGCAGACGCCCATTTTCATGGTGTTAGAGCGCGGCTCCAGCACGGCGAGAATGCGCGCGGTGCCGCCCACTTTGCCGCGCAGCGCCTGCAGCGTGGCGAGGATTGCCGTCGGATGATGGGCGAAATCGTCATACACGGTAACGCCGTTGGCTTCGCCGCGCAGCTCCAGGCGACGGCGGGCGTTGATAAAGCTGCCCAGCGCGTTCGCGGCATCCGCCGGCAGCACGCCGACGTGACGCGCCGCGGCAATCGCCATCAGGCCGTTATGCATATTATGCTCGCCGACCAGCGCCCACTTCACTTCACCAACCTTTTCGCCGTCGAGCAGCACTTCCCACTGCGAGGCGTCGGCGTTCAGCTTCTTCGCCTGCCAGTGGCCCTGCTCGCCCACCAGCTCCTGCTCGCTCCAGCAGCCCATCGCCATCACCTGCTTCAGGTTGATGTCGTTCTCCGGCAGGATAATTTTGCCTTTGCCCGGCACGATACGCACCAGATGGTGGAACTGTTTCTGAATCGCCTTCAGGTCGTCAAAGATGTCCGCGTGGTCGAACTCAAGGTTGTTGAGGATTAGCGTCCGCGGGCAGTAGTGAACAAACTTGGAGCGCTTGTCGAAGAAGGCGCAGTCATATTCGTCGGCTTCAATCACAAAGAACGGGCTGTCGCCCAGGCGTGCGGAAACATCAAAGTTCCCCGGTACGCCACCGATCACGAAGCCCGGTTTATAGCCGCAGGCTTCGAGGATCCAGGTCGCCATCCCGGCGGTGGTGGTTTTGCCGTGGGTCCCGGCGACGGCCAGCACCCAGCGATCGCGCAGCACGAAGTCGTGCAGCCACTGCGGGCCGGACATATACGGAATATTGTTTTCCAGCACCGCTTCAACGCACGGGTTGCCGCGAGTCATGGCATTACCGATGATCACCAGATCCGGCCGGGGATCCAGCTGGCTGGGGTCATAACCCTGAATTAAATCAATCCCCTGGTTTTCCAGCAGGGTGCTCATCGGCGGATAGACGTTAGCATCCGACCCTGTTACCTCATGACCGAGGGAGCGCGCCAGCATGGCCAGGCCCCCCATAAACGTGCCACAGATTCCTAAAATATGAATGCGCATTCGTCATTTCCTTCTCTTATCCGGGGCACATTTTACCCATATCCCGGGCCCTGGCGAAATGCATTTCAGGCGAATCTGTATTTTGCTGGCGCGATTCACCAGTGCGCACTTTTTTGATTCTTTGTTAAGATTGTTGCGTTCGTTTTACTCAACATAAAAATGCAGGGAACGAGTTATGAAAACGTTAGGTGAGTTTATTGTTGAAAAGCAGCACGAGTTCTCCCACGCCACCGGTGAGCTGACTGCTTTGTTGTCAGCAATAAAGTTGGGCGCCAAGATCATCCACCGCGATATCAACAAGGCCGGTCTGGTCGATATCCTGGGTGCCAGCGGTGCTGAAAACGTTCAGGGCGAGGTTCAGCAAAAACTCGATCTGTTCGCTAATGAAAAATTAAAAGCCGCACTGCGAGCACGCGATATTGTTGCCGGGATCGCCTCCGAAGAAGAAGATGAAATTGTCGTCTTCGAAGGGTGTGAACACGCCAAATACGTGGTGCTGATGGACCCTCTGGATGGCTCCTCTAACATCGACGTTAACGTCTCTGTCGGAACGATCTTCTCTATCTACCGCCGCGTCACGCCTGTCGGCACGCCGGTGACAGAAGAAGACTTCCTGCAGCCGGGTAACAGGCAGGTGGCCGCGGGCTATGTGGTCTACGGCTCTTCGACGATGCTGGTATATACCACCGGTTGCGGCGTCCACGCCTTCACCTACGACCCGTCCCTCGGCGTCTTCTGTCTGTGTCAGGAGCGCATGCGCTTCCCGGAGAAGGGCAATACCTACTCCATCAACGAAGGCAACTACATCAAATTCCCGCAGGGCGTGAAGAAGTACATTAAGTACTGCCAGGAAGAGGACAAAGAGACTCAGCGTCCTTATACCTCACGCTATATCGGCTCGCTGGTGGCGGACTTCCACCGTAACCTGCTGAAGGGAGGCATCTACCTGTATCCGAGCACCGCCAGCCACCCGGACGGCAAGCTGCGCCTGCTGTATGAATGCAACCCGATGGCCTTCCTCGCCGAACAGGCGGGCGGTAAGGCCAGCGACGGTAAAGAGCGTATTCTGGATATTATCCCGGAAAGCCTGCACCAGCGCCGCTCCTTCTTTGTCGGTAACAACCACATGGTTGAAGACGTCGAGAACTTCATTAAAGCATTCCCGGACGCCTGATCCCTGCCCTCCCTTCCCGCCTTGCGGGAAGGGAGTTCCCTGTCAGCGACTTCCCGCTCCACTCACCCGCGTCACCGCCGCATTCTGCCGATTTTCCCACAGCACCGTCAGCCCACGCTGCAGCGCGATAAAGATAAACAGCAAAATACCGATCGCAATTTTCGTCCACCATGAGCTGAGGGTGCCATCGAAGTTGATGTAAGTCTGAATCAGCCCCTGGATCGCCACCCCGAACAGCGTTCCCAGCACGGTGCCAACACCGCCGCTGAGCAGCGTACCGCCGATCACCACCGAGGCAATCGCGTCCAGCTCCACGCCGACGCCCGCCAGCGCATAGCCCGCCTGGGTATAAATGGAAAAGACGATCCCGGCCAGCGTCGCCAGCCCGGTGGAAAGCATATAGATACGGATCGTGGCGCTGCGAGTCGAAATCCCCATTAAATTCGCCGACGTCGCGTTGCCGCCGATGGCATACACCTGGTTGCCAAAGCGGGTGCGATGGGCGACAAAAATACCGGCCACCACCACCAGCAGCATCAATAGCCCCATGGCGCTGAGACGACCGCCGCCGGGGATGGTCCATGCCAGCCCGGACAAGGTGTCGTAGACCGGATGGTTAATCGGAATCGACTCCTCCGACACCAGATAGCTGACGCCGCGCAGGAAGAACATGCCGGCAAGCGTGATGATAAAAGCCGGGATCTTCAGCGCGTCGATAAGCAGCCCCATAAACGCACCGAAGGCGCAGCCCATCACCAGCACCAGCGGAAACGCCACCAGCGGCGATATTCCCCAAAAGCCAATCGCTTTGGCGAGGAAGACGCCGGTAAAAGCGATCACCGACCCCACCGACAGATCGATCCCACCGGAGAGGATCACAAAGGTCATGCCCACGGCGATGATCCCGAGGAAGGCATTATCCGTCAGGATATTGCAGATCACCCGCGTTGAGGCAAAGCCGGGGAACTGCGTCAGGCAGTAGAGATAGCCCAGTACAAACACCGCCAGGGTGATCATCAACGGTAAATTACGTTTTATCATGGCCGCGTACCCCTTTCAGTAAACCGATAAAGCGCGGCGACTGGACAATCAGTACGCACAGCACCACCACCGCTTTCACCACCTGGTTGAGCTCCGGCGGAAAGCCAGAAAGCAAAATGCCGGTATTCATTCCCTGGATAATCAGCGCCCCCACCACCGACAGCAGCAGGTTGAAGCGCCCGCCCATCAGGGAGGCGCCACCGATGACCACCGCCAGAATGGCGTCCAGTTCGAGCCACAACCCGGCGTTATTCGCATCCGCGCCGCGTATGTCCGCCGCCACGATAATCCCGGCAATCGCTGCGCAGACGCCGCTCAGGACATAGGCCAGCATCACCACGATACGAGTATTCACGCCGGCGTTTTTCGCCGCGCGGATGTTAATCCCCACCGCTTCGATAAACATGCCCAGCGCCGTTTTACGGGTAAACAGCCAGAACAACAGCAGGGTGGCGGCAGCGATGATCACCGGCGTTGGAAACAGCAGAAACGATCCGCTGCCGAGCCACGCCAGGGCCGGGGAATCAAAAGTGACGATCTGCCCGGCGGTGATCAACTGCGCGACCCCGCGCCCGGCCACCATCAGGATCAACGTCGCCACGAAAGGTTGGATCTTAAGGATCGCCACGAGGATGCCGTTCCACAGCCCGGCCAGCGCACCGGCCCCCAGTGAGGCCAGCACCACCACCGCCAGGCTGTGCCCGGCGACGGTCATCGAGGCGGCCGTCGCGCCGGCAATCGCCATCACCGCCCCCACTGACAGGTCGATGCCGCCGGTGGCGATCACCAGCGTCATGCCAATGGCCAGCAGCGCCACCGGCGCGGCGCGGTTAAGAATATCGATCGGGCTGCCAAACAGGCGGCCATCCTGGAGCACCACCTGATAAAAATGGGGCGCGACCAGGCTGTCGACCAGCAGCACCAGCAGCAAGGCAATGATCTGCGGGGTGCCCTTCGGCCAGCTGAAGCGTCGCTTCTCCGGGCCGGTTTGCGAAAGAGATCGAGGCATCATGAGTTACTCCTTATGCCGCAATAGCGTTCATGATCGCCGGTACAGAGAGCTCGGCGAGCGGGATCTCCGCCACCTGTCGGCGATCGCGCATGATAATGACCCGATCGGCGTAACCCACCAGCTCCTCCAGTTCAGAGGAGATAACCAGCAGCGCCAGACCATCGGCGCAGAGGGTTTCAATCAGGCGAATAATTTCCGCATGGGCGCCGACGTCGATGCCGCGGGTCGGCTCATCGAGGATCAGGAACTGCGGTTTGGTCAGTAACCAGCGGGAGAGCAGTACCTTCTGCTGATTGCCGCCGGAGAGAAACTCGATCGGCTGCTCCGCGCTCGGGGTACGGATCCCCAGCTGGCGAATAAAGCGCTCGGCGATCTCGTTCTGTTCACGCCGGGGGATCGGCCGCAGCCAGCCGCGCTGCGCCTGCAGGGCGAGGACGATATTTTCCCGCACCGAAGCGGCGGCGATAATGCCGTCGGTTTTGCGATCTTCAGGACAGAAGCCGATCCCGAGGCAGGAAGCCTGATGCGGAGAGCGCAGGGTCTGCGGTTTGCCTTTGATCCACGCCTTCCCGCTGTCCGCCGTTTTAATACCGAAGATCACCTCGGCGGTTTCCGTGCGTCCGGAACCCAGCAGGCCGGCGAGGCCCACAATTTCGCCCGGACGGACCTGCAGGTCGAACGGGGCGATGGTGCCTTTTTTACCGTAGCCTTCAAACGCCGCCACCGGCTTATCGCTCAGCAGGGTACGGCCCGCCCGCTGCAGGGCATTGTGGTCCAGTTCGCGACCCAGCATCATTTTCACCAGCTCAATCTGCGGTAGCTCGCGAGTCTCGCGGCAGCCGACGAAACTGCCGTTGCGCAGCACGGTGATGCGATCGCTGACCGCATAGACCTGATCGAGAAAATGGGTGACGAAGATTAGGCTGACGCCGTTATCCCTGAGCTGGCGCATCAGGGTGAACAGCATCTCCACCTCCTGGGTATCGAGGCTGGCGGTGGGCTCGTCGAGGATCAGCACTTTGGCCGACAGGTCGATGGCCCGACAGATAGCGACGATCTGCTGCATCGCCACCGAAAAGCGGTTCAGCGGTTCGCGCACGTCGAGAGAAAAGCCGTAGGAGGCCATCAGCGCCGTCGCCCGCGCCTCCATCTCTTTGCGTCGCAGCAGGCCAAACCGCCGCGGCTCACGGCCGATGAACAGGTTATCCGCCACCGACATATTGGGTAGCAGGTTCACTTCCTGGTAGACGGTGCCAATCCCCAGCTGCTGGGCATGGGCGGTATTTTTGGGCGAAATAGCCTGGCCTTCCAGCCAGATGGTGCCGCGATCGGCATGGTAAACGCCGGTAAGCGCTTTGATCAGCGTCGATTTTCCGGCGCCGTTTTCGCCCAACAGGGCCATGATTTCGCCGCGCCGCAGGCTAAAGTTGACGTTATCCAGCGCCTTAACGCCGGGGAAGAATTTACTGAGTCCTTCGGTACGAAGGATCTCCTGGTGTGCCTCGGCGCTCATAATCGATGTCACCTTCAAATGATGTCAGGTTACCCCGGGTCGCGCTGGGCTTCCCGGGGTTACTGGAACGCTGCTTTTTACCCTCTCCCACTGGGGAGAGGGATGGAATGAGGGGCTCCCCACTCAGTAGCCCATATTTTTCTTCTTCTCTAACTCTTCTTTCGCCGTATCCGGCAGATACAGCGTCGATTTGGTAATGGTCAGCTTCTCAGGCAGGGTGCCGTCTTTTTTGTATTTCTCCAGCGCATCAAACGCCGGGCCGGCCATATTTGGCGTCAGTTCGACGCTGGCGTTGGCTTCACCAGCGATCATGGCTTTATAGATATCCGGCACGCCGTCGATGGAGCCCGTGAGGATATCTTTGCCCGGCTTCAGACCCGCCTCTTTAATGGCCTGGATGGCGCCGATTACCATGTCATCGTTATGGGCGAAGACCATGCAGATGTTTTTGCCGTTATTCTCAGCTTTGATAAAGCTCTCCATCACCTCTTTCCCTTTGCTGCGGGTGAAGTCGCCGGACTGAGAGCGGATAATTTTGATATTCGACGCTTTGGCAATCGCGTCGGCGAACCCTTTCTTACGATCGATGGCCACGCTGGCCCCAACGGTGCCCTGCAGTTCAACGACGTTACACGGCTTACCGTCGACGGTTTTCACCAGCCAGTCGCCAATCAGCTGGCCTTCCAGCACGTTGTTGGCGGTCACGGTGGTCATGTAGAGATCTTTATCTTTAACATCAATGGAACGGTCGAGAAGGAAGACCGGGATCTTGGCCTCTTTCGCCTCTTTCAGCACCGGTTCCCAGCCGGTGGCCACCACCGGTGCAATGAAGATCGCGTCGACCCCCTGAGCGATAAAGGAGCGCACTGCTTTGATCTGGTTTTCCTGTTTTTGCTGACCATCAGCGATCTTCAGGGTGATACCGCGCTTGGCGGCCTCCTCTTTCGCGACGCTGGTTTCCGCCGCACGCCAGCCGGATTCAGAACCGACCTGCGAAAAACCTACGGTTAGCGGGGCAGCTATCGCCATAGACGACATAGCTGCGGAAACTGCTGTGACAAGAAGTAAGCGCTTCCACATAAGGGTATCCTCGTAGGGTTATTGTTGGTTAAAGTCTCACCTGCGGACAAACTATAGACAATCGGTGATGTAACTGAATGCGTTACATCACACTTCAAAAAAGTAAATGAGATGTTAATGATGGCCCCGCTGCCCAGCGGAGAGCCGATAAGGCTTCGCAGGGAGCGCGGCTGTTGCGGTTTATGACGTTTTTTTAAGCAGTTTGATAAATCAATCACATGCAATGAAAACGGTTACATAAATTTATTCATGATGTGGCTATGTTTATGGATTTTCATGTCATTATTACGCGAAAAATTCGGAGCACTCCGCGGCGATATCGGGAAAAAGAAGCGAAGACTTTCGATGTGAGTTGGCTATAATACCGAGCACTTGTTTGCCATACATTTTAAAGGAAACAGACATGAGCTTACTCAACGTACCTGCGGGCAAAGATCTGCCGGAAGACATCTACGTCGTGATCGAAATCCCGGCGAACGCAGATCCTATCAAATATGAAGTCGACAAAGAGAGCGGTGCACTGTTCGTTGACCGTTTCATGTCCACAGCAATGTTCTATCCGTGCAACTACGGTTACATCAACCACACCCTGTCCCTGGACGGTGACCCGGTTGACGTGCTGGTCCCGACGCCGTACCCGTTGCAGCCGGGCTCCGTGATCCGCTGCCGTCCGGTTGGCGTTCTGAAGATGACCGACGAATCCGGTGAAGATGCGAAACTGGTTGCCGTACCGCACACCAAGCTGAGCAAAGAATACGATCACATCAACGATGTGAACGACCTGCCGGAACTGCTGAAAGCCCAGATCACTCATTTCTTTGAGCACTACAAAGATCTGGAAAAAGGCAAGTGGGTTAAAGTCGACGGTTGGGACAACGCGGAAGCAGCGAAAGCTGAAATCGTTGCCTCTTTCGAGCGCGCAAAGCAGAAGTAATTCTGTCTCAGGCAGGGTCATCCCCTGCCTGATTGCGGCACGGATAGCCGCGATAACACCATGGAGGGTGTCCCGTGAAAAGCGTTCGCTATTTCACTCTGAACTATACCGGTTTCACCACCGCCGCCTGTGAAAAACAGGGATATCTGCGCCTTATCGCCGGCGAGCATGTCTTTTATACCGATAAACGCTATTTTAACGACCCCGCGCTTTTTGACCACCTGACGATCAATCAGCCTCTGCACCTTGGCGTCCGCCGTCTGGACAACGGCTGTTACTGGATCCACTGGCTCAGCGATGGCGAAACGCTCCTTGAACCCAGTCAACGGGTAACGCGCTGGGCCCGTCCGCTGCTGATTATCAGCCTGCTGACGCTCATCGTCGCTCTTATCCCGCTCGTGATGAGCACCTCAGAATGGGGAAGGTTCGGCTGCGGCATTATCGCGATACTGGCCTTCATCGGACTGTTAACAGGGCTCTATGAGCGACTGTTCCACCCGGCGCTAAAACGGCACCCCGCCATGCGCGATCTGCTGACGAAGATGGCGCAGGCCCGCCGCCGCGACTTTTCCTTTTGCCAGCGGCTACCTGCAACGGCGCGGGCCGTCCGCCAGTCGGCAATGCCTTTTACGCAAGCCCTGCCGGAACGCTATGCCGTCCGGACGGGAAAAATTAGCAATATCATTTTTAAGAAGTGGTTCGCGGGGAACCCAACGCGGGAATACCATGGCGTTGGGATACAATGCGACACGGCGCCGCTGGCCTTCTGGTGGCAGGCAGGCTGCGCCAATTTCGCGCTGCATCCCGTTCTCTATCGTCGTCAGCCACCGTTTATCGCCATTGGCGATCGCCTCGTCGCCGTGTACGAGCGCGACAGCCGTGCGATCCACGCGCTATACAATGCCAGCGACGGCGCGGCTTATATAAAAAACCATCCACTCTATCCAGGTCGCCGACAACTGGCGCTGCTCTATTACCTGTTTTACGGCCTCGCGCTGGTGATGTATCTGCTATTTCTCGCTGTTGAACTCATCAGTGCCCTTCAGTCAGGCCGGAGCGTCTGGTGGCAGGTTCAGGATTCACTGGACATGCTGTCCCTATTATTACTCAGTTTCGGCGGGATCCTGGCGGTACTGGAGCTGATTGGCCCAACGGCCTGGTTATTATCACACCGGGTAGCTGACTGGCTGAAGATGCGCTCGGCGATGCGGCGCTACCTGCAGGGAGTGGCCCGCCATACCGCGCTCGAGGAGATCATGTAATGTTCAGTACTCCAACACGACGATTATTCTTTCTCGCGCTGACGACGCTGGCTTCCGCGATGTGGCTGGCGAAGGATCGTCTGCCACTCTGGTAAGGCATGGAGCAGAAAAAACAACGCCACCCGAAGGTGGCGCTGTCGTGGTTAGTACTGGTCGCGATCCAACCAGTTGCCGTTCGCTATCAACGTGCATCCCTCAACGGAACGTTGATACACATACATCCATGCGCTGCCGTAAGGCGTCTGAATGAGGTGGCGCGCATACTCGCCCCCCTTCGTGCGTAGCGCATCCAGTTCGGCCAGCGTCGATGCATCAATACGATAAACTTCACCATGTACTGTGCCTTCGCCGGGCACCGCGCCTGGATAGTGGCCCAGGCTGTACAGCTGATAATCGTTGACACTATGAGCGCCCAGCCACTGGGCGTTGGTCATCCAGTGGCTGTTGCCTTGTTTGCGTCGTAAACTGCCGTAAACAAATATTCGCATTGCTAAAACTCAAACTGATAGAGCAAATCGAGCGCCTGGTCAATGCCAGACACCGCTTCCACATATAGCCTAGGCATCAGGCGATAACGTAAAGTCAGCGTCGCCAGGGAGTCGAAAATACCGACCCCATATTTTACCTGCAGACCCGGCAGTACATAGCCGCTGACCACCACCTGGGAAGAGTCGCCTACCCCTTCGGTGTCCAACGCCAAATTGCTTACGCCAAACGTCTCGCCGATTTTACCCACAACCTGACCACTTTGTGCAACCCCCATTCCAATAAGCATTGAGGTCATCGCGGCGCTATCGCTCTGTCCGCTGCTCAAACCCTGGCCGCGCAGCAGATAAGATAGCGCTTCCTGCTGGGACATCACCGGGTCAGAGAAGATCTCCGCTTTCGGCTGATCGGCGGAGCCGGTGACGCGAACGCCGGCGATCACATCGTCTTCGGTAGCATCCGGGTTACGAATCGCTTCGATATTCAGCAGCGGCTGATCCGGCGGACCGGAGAACAGCAGCTCCCCTTTGCGAACAATCAGATCCTGACCATAGGCGTGGAAGCGGCCGTCCGGAATATTGATCTGCCCGTTGAGGCCCAAGCCTTGCTTGTCCTGCGCCACTTTCAAATCACCGGTCAGACGCGCTTTCAGACCAAAGGCTTCCAGACGCACGTTGTTGCCGACGTGGATCGTCAGGTTGCTGTTGATCGGGATACCGGCGCTCTGCTGATTAATCGGCTTGAGGTTTTTATCCAGCATCACTTCATCAGAGGAGACGCCAACCGCGCTCTCTGGCACCTCGTTGACCACGATCCGCGCCCAGGGCACATCCACCTTGCCATCAAGGCTGAACAGGCTCGGCGTGGCGGTAAACACCACGTCCGGCGACACATCGAGACGCACCATCGGCGGCACCGTGATCCGCACCCGGCTGCCCTTCGCTGCAATCTGCGCCCGCCAGTTATCGATCTGCGTCCAGTCGGCGTTGCCGCTGAGAGCAATTTGCCCCTGGCGGGTGTTCACCGTCCCCTGCAGGGTCGAGCGCGTGCCGTTGAAGTTCATCGCCAGCTGGCTCGGCTGCATATCAAACGGCATGAAGTTGCCATCGATATCCACCCCGCTGAGCTGCATCTGGCCGAACAGCTGCGGGCTTTTCACGTTGCCGCCCAGACGCAGACGGGCGTTGAGCCTCCCCTCGGCTTTTTCGCCGCGAGCGAAAATCGGGTTGATCATCGCCAGCGAGAAGTTGCTGATATTGACGTTGCCGCCGAGATTACGCCGCCCCTGCGGGTCGGTGACCTGCACCTGCCCATCCAGTTGACCATTGTTGGTCAGGCGGATAAGCCAGCCCAGCTCGGCGCGATTGTTATGCAGGTCGGCGCTGAGGTTCAGCGTATCGAATGCCACCGGCAGCGGCGCGTCGTTGACCACCTGGGTCACCTTGACGTTGCGCCCGCTGAGGGTCACTTTGCCCTGCGGCAGCCCCTCTTTGGTGGTGTCCCAGCTCACATCGGCATTACCGGTAAACACGCCGCTGGCCTGGGTCGCCTCCGGCATAAACGGCTTAAGCATCGCCAGATCGAAGCGGTTGAGGTTCACTCGCGCCCGCCCGCTGGCGCCCGCGTCGATGGTCTGCGGGACGCAAAGCTCGGCGTTCGGGTTGGTCCAGCAGTGTGGCCCAATGCTGATTTTCTGCTCCTGGTTGCGGTAGTCCAGCGCAATGCTGCGCGTCAGCGCTACCGGCCCTACCGGCGTCTGGAAGCGGGTATCGCTCAGCGAGCCTCTCCAGCGTTCGGCCTGACGATCGAAGCTGCCTGCCAGCGTCAGCTGGCCGGAAACCGGATCGCCCTGCACGCGCAGCCGCAGCTCATGCTGCTTCTCAGTACCTTTGGCATTGAGCTGCACCAAACTGATATTGACCCCCGGCTGGCTAATGCGATCGACCCGCACATCCAGATTACCGCCAATCTGATCGGTGGATTTCACGTCCCCTTTGACGTTGACCTGGGCGATCGTCAGTTCCTGCCAGCGCAGCGCCCGGGCGGTGATGTCGGCCAGAAGCTGCGGCGCATCGACAGTGCCGCGCACTTTCACCAGCCCCTTCGCCGTTCCGCCAAGCCCCGGCAATGCATTATCCAGATGCGGGGCATCGATAGTGGCGTCGAGGTTAAGATCCTTCACCCCAAGCTCACCTTTGATATCGGCGCTGTTCGGGCCTAACGCCAGGTGCAGGCCCGGGATTTTCCACTGCAGATAGCTGTTACCCTGCAGCGAGCCCGAAACATCCACTTTGTTCTGCTTCACGTTGCCGGTAATTTTCAGCTCCGGCACCGACATCTGCCAGCTGCCGCCGTACAGGCTGCCCTGGGTCTTGATCATGCCGTTGAGCTTCGACGGCCAGTCCGGCACCTCTTTGGCGGTGTTGATCCCATCGAGGGTCAGCTCGCCGCGCCAGCTGATCGCCTGCTGCCAGTCGAGCAGCGCCTTCAGCTCGGTTTTCCCTTCCAGGGCGTTGACCGTCAGCTTGTCGAGATTAATCTGCCGCTCATTGCCTTTGGCGTTGAGGGTGATTTTCGCCGGCGGCAGCGACTGACCTTTCACCGCCGTGGAGAAGGCCAGCGCGTAGTCGGTCATTTTGCCGCTAAACTTCAGCTGGACGTCGTCGGCCTGGAACTGCTTCTCGCCGCTGAATGGCCAGGCGAGCTGCTTACTCTTCAGCTCCATATTGAGCGGCAGCCCGGCCTCCGCCAGCTGCGCATCCGCGCGCAGCGTGGCCGCGACCGGCCCGCTTAAGTCCACCCCGACCTTAAGCGTTTTACGCACTTCGCCGCCCACCTTCAGCTGCACCTTCTCCCCTTTCATCGGGTCAACGTTCAGCGTTCCGGCGAGGGTAATGTCCACCGGCCAGTTATCCTGCAATTGCGCGTGGCCCGAGGCGCTGACCTTGCCCTGATCGGAGTCGATATCGAGGGCGTCGAGCTTCATCTGACCGTCGATACTGCTGACTTTCAGCAGCAGGTTATACACGGTGATGTCGGTATCGCCGGTCAGGCGTAGTTGTTCCCCGCGGAACGCCTGAATATTGAGGTTCAGCGGCAGATGGACATCGGTCATTGCCGGCAGCACCGGCTGCGAGAAGAGGTCGGTCATCGTCTCGCCGAGCGGTTTTTCCTGCGGCTTCGGGTTGTCGATTTTCGGCTCGACCACCTGCTCCTGCGCCACTTTCGCCACCTTCGGCAGGGCGATCAGCAGCCCCTGCAGCGAGGTCGGCGTCAGGGTCAGGTTTTTCTCCTGCCAGTTCAGGCCGGTGGAAAAATCGCGCACGGACACTGCGGTATCGTCGATTTTGACGTTGACGTTATGCAGTGCGACGCGGCTGAGGGTGATCGGATAAGGGGTGGAGAGATTCAGCGGCCCGCTGTCTTCTTCCTCGACCGGCGCGGCGGGCGGCATCTTCTTCGTATCGACAGCGACGTAAATATCGCGCAGCGCGATGTCGTTCACGCACAGGCTGCTGTCCCACAGGCAGCGCAACCTGACGCTGAGGTGAAACTGGCCGGCGGTGACCGCCACGCCGGGCTGCTCGTAGCGAACATTATCGAGGGTTAAATCACGCCAGCCACCGGTGACTTTGCCGATATCCAGCCCCGGTACCCAGCGATCCGCCGCTTTGAACACCAGATGCAAGCCGGTGGTCGTCCCCACCAGGAACCCGACGGTGCCCAGCAGGAGCACCAACACGATTAAGACGCCGAGGCTTATCTTCTTCCATAAACTCATAATTCAGGCCCCAGACCGATGTAAAACTGTAAACCATGCTCTTCTTTGTCGCCGATCGGCCGGGCGATATCCAGCTTGATCGGCCCCACCGGCGACTGCCAGCGCACGCCCACCCCGGCGCCGGTTTTGAAATCGCTCTCGCGAATATCGCTGACCGCTTCGCCGCTATCGACAAACACGGCGCCCCACCATTTACCACTGACGTTGTACTGATACTCCAGCGAGCCGGTCGCCAGCTTCGAGGCCCCGATCAGCTTGCCGTCATCGTCCTTCGGCGAGATAGATTTGTATTTATAGCCGCGAATACTGCGGTCGCCCCCGGCGAAAAAGCGCAGATCCGGCGGCACCTTGTCAAAGTTGTCCGCTTCGATCCAGCCAAGGTTGCCGCGCACCACAAAGCGGTGGCGGTCATAGAGGGTACGGATCCAGACGTCCTGGGCCTGCATCACGATGAAGTTGATGTCCGAGCCCCACATGGTGTTGGAGTAGTCCACGGAGTAGCGCTGTGAATCGCCCCAGGTGGGCATCAGACCGCCGCGAGAGCGAGTGCGGTTCACCGAGACCCCAGGGTAAATCAGCATGGTGGTGTTGGTGACGTTCGCCTGGGTAAAGTGGTCCAGGCTCCAGCGCAGGTTGATCGCCCGCTGCCAGCCGCTCGACATCTCCCAGAAACGCGATACCCCAAGCGTGGTGGAGTCGGCCTGGGTGTCATTAAGATCGGTGCGCTTAAAGCCGCCCTGCATCAGATAGTACTGCTCGAGCGGGCTCTTCAGCAGCGGGACTTTATAGGTAAAGTCGAACTGCTGCTCCGGAGCGGAGAGGCTGACGCTGGAGGTCAGGCTGTGGCCATACGAGTTCATCCACGGTTTTTTCCACGTGGCTTTCACGCGCGGCCCGACATCGGTTGAAAAACCAACCCCGGTTTCCACGGTGTTCTCTTTGCGTGGCGAAACAACGCCCTGCAGAGGCAGCACCTTGGTTTTCCGTGATTTAGCGAAATCAGGCGCCACCACGACTGAACTGAACCAGCCGGTCGCCGCCAGGCGGCGGTTTAGCTCGGCCAGATCCTGCGAGGTGTAGTAGTCGCCCTCTTTAAACGGCACGAGGTTTTGCAGGTATTCATCGCGAATTTGCGATCCGGAGAAGGTGACGTGACCAAAGCGATAGCGCTCGCCGCTGTCGTAATCGATATCCCAGAACGCCTGGTGGCGGTCAAGGGAGACCCCGAGCTGGCTTTTGTTGAACTCGCTGTCAAAGTAGCCTTTGCGCAGGGCGACGCGGGTCAACGAGCTCTTGAAACCGTCATAATCGCCATGGTTCAGCACCGTCCCGATGGCCGGACGCGTTTTTAGCAGCGCCAGATAGTCGCTATCGGTACGGGCGCCGCCGCGCAGAATGACCTCGGTTCCACCAATGCGCACCGGTTCACCCGGGGTCACTTTGGCGATCAGCACCTGACGCCCCCTTTTCGGCGGCGGACGTAAATCAAATTCAATCGTCGGCTCGTAATAACCCAGCGCTTTCAGACCTTCGCGAATGGCGTCATCGACGCGCGCGCGAAAGCGACGATCCGGCGTGACCTCATCACTCTGGATGGTGGAAAGCTGGGCGCGAACGTTTCTCTCCAGCTCCCCGGATAATCCCTCAACCTGCAAACGCACATTCGCTGCGCTGGCGACCCCGCTGACCAGCAAAAGGCTGGTGATACATAACTGGCGGATTTTTAGCACATTTTCTCCTGAATCTCCCTGTTTCCCCCTACAGGAAACACTGGCGCCGCTCCACGGCTTAACAAAACCCTAACAACCAGGGTTGAAAAAGTGGCAATAACCCAAATAATTCTTATGTATTAATCTAGACGTATTACGCGTGTTTATTGTGTTAAAAGACACGCTTCGTTACAACCTTAACGACGATTTCTGTATTGAGAGGCCAACCGTGAGTCTATTTGATAAAACGCATCTTGTCGCCCAGGCGGATGCGCTGCCTGGACGCAATACCCCCATGCCAGTGGCGACGCTCCACGCAGTTAACGGCCACTCGATGACCAACGTCCCGGCGGGGATGGAAGTGGCGCTGTTCGCCATGGGCTGCTTCTGGGGAGTGGAGCGCCTGTTCTGGCAATTGCCGGGGGTTTACAGCACCGCCGCAGGCTATACCGGCGGCTATACGCCAAATCCGACCTATCGCGAAGTGTGCAGCGGCCAGACCGGTCACGCGGAAGCAGTGCGCGTGGTTTACGATCCGCAGGTCATTAGCTATGAGCAGTTATTACAGGTGTTCTGGGAAAATCACGATCCGGCGCAGGGCATGCGACAGGGCAACGACCACGGTACCCAGTACCGTTCGGCGATTTACCCGCTGACGCCGGAACAAACGGCAGCGGCAAAGGCCAGCCTCGCCCGCTTCCAGGCGGCGATGAACGACGCGCACGATACTCGTCACATCACTACCGAGATCGCTACCGCCAAACCCTTCTACTATGCCGAAGACGATCATCAGCAGTATCTGTATAAAAACCCGCACGGCTATTGCGGCATCGGCGGCATCGGCGTGTGCCTGCCGCCTCAGTAACAACCCGATTGCGCTATCGGGGAGTGGTGGTTAATCAGAAAAGACCGGGCCCGCAGGGAAGTGGGCCAGAAATGCCGTCACGGTTAACCATTCACGCAATGACGGAAACGTCATCTCTTTCTCTGCCAATGCCCGATCGAAAGCGATTAGCGAATCGATGCCTGCCGTTCCGAACACGCCCCCGGCCCATAGTATTCTTTGCGCCTGGTCCCGCGCCCAGCCACTCTCGCTACGCCAGGCAAGGATATGCAGCAGAGCCTGTAATAAAGAGGCGACGTGGGTGCGCTGCTCTTTCACCAGCCGGCGGTAAACAGGCAGAGCAACACTTCTTATAATGTCGATACTCTCCCATACCGCCTCGTCTTTCAGCAGCCTCCCGGCCTCTTCGCACAGACGATTATGGGTAATAACCTCTTTTTTCTCGATGGTCTTCCCGGCAGCAATCACCATCCCACCCAGCAAATAGAGCGACTCTGGCAATAATGGCAAAACAACCCGCCGTTCTCTGGCAAGCTGCTGTCCGGCATAAAGGCAGTTAACCACTGTTTTTTGGACGTTGTATGGCTCGCTGTGGCTATCGAGGAGGTGTAACTCAGGTACCAGGTGATTCACTAAATCCACCGCCCGGACAGAGTGAAGAATAATGCTGCTCTGTTCGGAGGTCTGTATTCTCTGCACATCCAGTAAAACAGTCTCTTCCATTTTATTTTCCCTCTGTTATACGTACTTGCACAACGCCCATGCCGGGACGCATCTGATTCCAGCCTTCGCTTAATCGCGCAGCATCAGTCATACCCCACCTCAAAACAGGGTTGAAAGAGAGGACATAAACTTAGGTAAGGTATTTATCAGCGCAACGAGAGTGAGCAACAAACAAAAGAGATAGCTGATCGCCATGCATATTTGTAATAACCGTGGCGCCTTGTATCCTTTATTAATATCCTTTCGCCACAGCAGCAGGCAAATAAACAAGCCGGCGACCGGCGTGGATACCGCCGTTGCCACATTCGCTAAGTAAATTAACTGCACCGGCGAACCGCCAAAGCTAAAGCAGATTAACCCCGCCACCACCAGCACCACCATGGATCCCCACTGGACCGCTTTACTCTCCAGCGCGGTAGATTTATTGAAACCGGAATTGAGCAGCACAACCCCACGCTGAGTATTCCCCAGTAGAGATGAGAAACCCGCCCCCAATAGGGCGACACCCATAATGTATTTTGCCGCCCGTCCCATACTGGGCGTTAACAAATCGGCCAGCTGCGTCGGCGTATTGATTGATATCCCTTGCGGAAAAAGGACGATGGCCCCCACCAGAATAATCGCCCCGCTGATCAGCAGCACACCGATAATATGGGCGACGGTATCCGCCACCATCACGCCATTAAAGAGGTCATCTTTTTTCCATTTTTTCTCTTTGCCAAGGTAAGTGCCGTAGATCCCGGTCGTCAGGGAGGCATTGGTACTGATAAAGCCCAGGGCGGTGACTAAACTCCCCGCAGGAAACATCCAATGCGTTAACCCTTCGCCACTGGCTTTCCAGTCTGGTCCCCCCGTCCCTACCAGGGTAATATAAAAAGCGATAATCATTGCCACAATACAAATAGTGATCCCTTTTTCGACTTTGGAATAAACGCCTTTAGAGAAATAGCAATAGATCATCACCGCAATCATAATTAACGCACCGAGTTTCCAGTCAATGCCGAAAACCAGGTTCATGCCGGCCCCGGTACCCGAGATATTCCCCATGGTAAAAAAAAGACAGGCTAAAAAAGTAGCCACCCCCACAAACCCCGAGGCGACTTTACCGTAATAGTGACGTATCGCCTCGATTGACGGCATTCCGGTGAGCATCGAGATACGATAGGTCGTCAACATAAACGTGATCCCCATAAAGGCAATGGGGATCAGCAGCCATAACAAAGAGTAGCCATAGTCCGCCCCTAACATCGACGCGGTGGTGATAGCGCCGGGACCGACAACGACCCCGGTAAGAACAATACCCGGACCAATACGGCGAATTAATTGAGAGAAGGGAAGTTTTTCTATTTGTGCGGGTACAGTGGAAGATGTTTTTTCTAAATTATTCATGACAGCCTCATTATATTATCTTTACAGAATATTATATGGCCAACCTTATATATTGAATAAAACCGGATAGTCCCTGGTAAAACCAACCCGTATTCATGAAGAATACGGGTTTAACATACAAATAATGAATTAAATAACCGCTTTTTTAATACCTGCTTCACGGATAGCCGCTTTGATCTCTTCTTCCGCGCCGGGTTCCAGCGGTAACAACGGTGAACGAACGGTCGCGTGTTCCAGGATGCCACGTTCAACCAGAGCATGTTTCAGCGCGACCGTGCCTTCCATATGCGAGCCACGGTGATAAACGGCCTTGGTAACCGGCAGCAGACGATCGTGAACCGCTTTGGCCTTCACATAATCCTGCGCTTTTCCGGCCTCCAGCAGCTCTAACAGGAGTTCCGGCGCAATATTGCCATACCCCACCAGGAAACCATCAATATCAAAAGCGGTATGCAGCAAATATTCATCATGACAGCTGAGGATTTGTAAATCAGGGCGTTCGCGGCGAATCACCGGAATTTCCGTATCCCAGCGGCGCATATTCCGCACGCCATTTTTCATCGCAAAGACTCCCGGTTGCGCGGAGATATCCAGCATCGTTTCGAGGTTATAGGTGGCTTTCGTGACATCCGGATACTGAAACAGAATAAGCGGCAGGCCGCTCTCTTCGTATACCACGCGATAACGATCCTGCGGCGCCCCTTTTTGGTAGCCAAAACGCAGCCAGCCATGGGAGGGATACAGCAGGCCAGCAGAGGCGCCAGCGTCGACGGCACGCTGTGCTTCCAGCGCCGCCACTTCCGTCCCTTCGCCGGTAATACCGGCGATAACCGGCACGCGGCCTTCGGTCGAGTCCACAAAACTACGGATAACATCGGCCTGCTCCTGCTGAGTCAGGAAGGTACCTTCCCCGGCATGTCCCAGCACCACCAGACCTTTCACGCCTTTCACGCTGCCAAGCCAGGAACCTAAGCGTTTGATCGCTTGATGATCGATGCGTCCATCGCGGGTAAAAGGGGTAACGGGGGCTGGAACAATACCACGCAAATCAAGTGCTTTCATGTTAACTCCTTACACATTTCAACAATAAAGATGATAAAATCCCCTTCTTGAAATCGATTGCAGGAACGATTGCAAGTGAATTGAAATGTCTTCCCTTTACTCCGCAAGATCAAGGGTACTCTGCGAATAAATGCAATTCGAATCACAAAAAAGAGCGGCTTAAATGTTTATCAATCTGCATTACGTGATCTATTTCCCACATTATTGCCTGTTACCGCTCACGCCAATTCAGTTGCGTGGGCGAAATAACTACGAATACAATCTCAGCTGAATTTAAACAGGGAATCGGTCATGGGAAATCAGTCATCTTCAGAGCAAAATGGAAGAACGATCACGATGCAGGATGTGGCACGCGCTGCAGGCGTGAGTGTTTCAACTGTTTCACGCGTGCTGGATGAACGTCTCCCCCCGTCCCGCAGCCCTTCCGCTGAAAAAATACGCGAAGCGGCGAAGCAGCTGGGTTATCGACGTGACTATGTGGCGTCAAGTCTGCGCCGGGGCGATACCGGCACGATAGGCGTCCTGGTCCCCAGATTGACTGACACGGTGACGGCGATGTTCTATGAAGCCGTCTCTCAGGCCGCTGCGCGCCATGGGTATTTCACGGTAGTGGCCACCTGTGGCAACGATCCAGAAACGGAAGAGCGCGCCACGCAATCTCTGTTAGACCGCCGGGTGGACGGCCTGATCCTTTCCACCTGCCGCCTGGGCGATCGCCTGCCCCAGCAGCTACGGGAAAAACAGATCAATCATGTTCTGGCGCTACGCACCGACGGTATAAGCCCATCGGCCATTGGTGATGACGAACTGGGGGGTTATCTGGCGACCCGCCATTTACTGGATTTAGGGCACCGGGAAATCGGCATCATTGCCGGGCCGAATTTTTCATCAAGCACCTTAAACCGGCAAAAGGGTTTCCTGCGGGCCATGCAGGAAGCGCAGGCCGAGGTGAATCCCCAGTGGTGGCGAGATTCCGATTTTACCATTGTGGCCGGTGAAAACGCCGGTTATGAAATACTGAATAGTCCTGCGCGCCCCAGCGCCATTTTCGCCGTCAATGATGACCTGGCGATCGGCGTGATGGCGGCGGCACATCGACTCGGGCTGGAGATAGGCCGCGACGTTTCGCTGGTGGGTTATAACGATATTCCTTTGGTCAGCCGCCTGCCGATCCCCTTAACCTCGGTAAAAACGCCGCTTGATCAGCTTGCCAGCCATGCTGTCGAATTACTGTTAAGCAACCATGCGGAAAATCCCCAGCGCTATTCTCTGCCGACGCTGATCCCGCGCGCTTCCACGCGGCCTTATCGCTAAGCGGCGAAGGTTCCCGGCCCAAAGGGTGTGACAGGGCCGGGGCAGTATTTAATATTATGCCAGCTAATGTTATCAGATATTGATTCTTGCTCTTCAGGGGGAGGTTATAGCGTAAACGTCATGCCAATACGATACCGTGATTCTGAGATTTTATTTTGGCCGTCATGGTAGCCCTGTTTCCCGAGATAATCATATTCGATATAGGGACTAAACCAGTCATTCCATTTATAGCGTAGCGTTAGCGCATTTTCTGTCGCCGAAGACTTATCATTTTTATACTTATAGTCGTCATTGACGTGGCGATAGACCGTGCCTTGATATAAGGCGCTCCATTGTGCATTAAATTTATAGGCAACATATAAATCCAGACGATTGACGCTATCCCGATGCGACTCACCGGCACTATTGACCGTTTCATAAGTGTTGTAGTCATAGCGATAACGCAGCCCAAAGGTAAGGTCGGGCGTGGCTTTATAATTAACGCGCAGATAAGGCCGTAGCTGAGTGCCTTTGCTGCTCCAGTGATAGATGCCGCCAGGCTGCAAGGCCCATTTATCGGCGAATGGCCAGCTATAGTTAGCCTCTATTTCATTATAATCGACCGTACTGTCGCCAAAGGAGTGGGAACCATCAGCTCTGTCGGTACCCTGGTTGCCCTGATGGTTATTTTTGTTGTTTTTGTTATCCATCTCCATACTCGCCCACCAGCCTGTTTCCCACCCCTGGCTGACCTTATAGCGGGACTCGTAAGAGTGGCTTCCCGCCCGATATCCTCCCCTGACATCAAAGGTCAGCGCGTGGCCGGCTGCAGGAATGCCAAGAACGCAACACATAATAAAAGCGGTTTTTGTACGCATATTTTATCCCTAAAATTAATCATCTCGAAATAAAACGGAAAAGAATATGACCGTATCTATATATTTTACAAATCAATATGAAATCGTTTGCAGTATCGTTTTCAATTACAGATATATTTCTATTACTAAATACCAATGGTCAAGACGGTAAAAATACCGATGCTATTCTCATCACAAATTTTCATCCGTTATTATCATGGCAGGTGAATTTCTGTGATCGACTCCGCTCCCTTTATTAGCCGATCATCACCTTCCCTTTCACCTGCAGCGAGTCGCTCTTGTTGTGGTAAATAACCGGCGCGCGCCTGTCATCATAAGTACGCGTTTACGCTGACGCGTGGCGGAGAGATAACCGCGTAATTAACAATGATTAATCAATGCTCTGGCGATTTTGCTGACTGTTACGCTATACTACCTTCTGAAATTGCCAGCCCGCGCCTGTGGGCGGGTGTTCAAGTAGCTTCCTTATAGTTCGATCAACTTCCCTTCCGAGGATCTGACCTCAACGGTCAGAAAAGATATGTTAAACAGTATTTTAGTAATACTCTGTCTGATAGCCGTCAGTGCCTTTTTTTCGATATCGGAAATCTCACTGGCCGCCTCACGTAAAATCAAACTGAAACTGCTGGCCGATGAAGGCAACGTCAACGCACAGCGCGTGCTGAAGATGCAGGAGAACCCGGGCACCTTCTTTACCGTCGTGCAAATCGGCCTCAATGCCGTCGCCATTCTTGGCGGTATCGTGGGCGACGCGGCCTTCTCCCCGGCGTTTCATAGCCTGCTCAGCGGGTATATGTCGCCGGAGCTGTCCGAGCAGCTGAGCTTCATCATCTCTTTTACCCTGGTCACCAGCTTGTTCATCCTGTTTGCTGACCTGACTCCGAAACGCATCGGTATGATTGCGCCCGAAACCGTGGCTCTGCGCATCATCAACCCGATGCGCTTCTGCCTGTTAGTCTTCCGCCCGCTGGTGTGGTTGTTTAACGGCATGGCCAACATGATCTTCCGCATCTTCAAACTGCCGATGGTGCGTAAAGACGATATTACTTCCGACGATATCTATGCCGTCGTTGAAGCCGGCGCGCTGGCCGGGGTGCTGCGCAAGCAGGAGCACGAGCTGATTGAGAACGTGTTCGAGCTGGAGTCCCGTACCGTTCCTTCCTCCATGACCTCGCGCGAAAACGTCATTTGGTTTGATTTACACGAAGACGAGCAGAGCCTGAAAAATAAAGTGGCCGAACATCCGCACTCGAAATTCCTCGTCTGTAATGAAGATATCGACCACATTATCGGTTACGTCGATTCAAAAGATCTGCTGAACCGCGTACTGGCCAACCAGAGCCTGGTCCTGACCGGCGGCGTGCAGATCCGCAACACGCTGATCGTGCCGGATACCCTGACCCTGTCAGAAGCGCTGGAAAGCTTCAAAACCGCCGGCGAAGATTTCGCGGTGATCATGAATGAATACGCGCTGGTGGTCGGGATCATCACCCTCAACGACGTCATGACCACCCTGATGGGCGACCTCGTCGGCCAGGGGCTGGAAGAGCAGATTGTCGCCCGCGATGAAAACTCGTGGCTGATCGATGGCGGTACGCCGATTGATGACGTGATGCGTGTGCTGGATATCGACGAGTTCCCGCAGTCCGGGAATTACGAGACCATCGGCGGCTTTATGATGTTTATGCTGCGTAAAATCCCCAAACGCACCGACGCGGTGAAGTTCTCCGGGTATAAGTTTGAGGTCGTGGATATCGATAACTACCGGATCGACCAGCTGCTGGTGACCCGTATCGATAACAAGCCAACGGTGCTGGTGCCCAAGCAGGCCGAAGCGGCGGAAAGCCAGAACGCCTGAGCCTGACCTTTTCTCTCTCAAGGGCGGATAACCATCCGCCCTTTTTTTATGTCCCGAATGTGAAGCGGCTCACGCCCCTCTGCCGATAGCAGATTACTCCTGCTCGATAGCGGAACGTTCATGACTCCTCGCCACGCAAAAAGGTAACGTTGCCCGCGTCTACACGATCATATTCCTGAATAAAGGAAGCGAGGGTTACCATGATAACGTCAAATAAAAATTACTTTATCAGCTGTCTGTTTTTCCTGTTCTTCTTTATAGGCTGGGGATGCTGCTACCCCTATTTATCACTGTGGTTAACGGAGACCATCGGCATCAATTATACGGACGTCGGTCTGGTCTATTCCTTTATCGCTATTGTCGCCGTCTGCGTTCAGCCGTTATTCGGCTTCATCTCCGATAAACTGGTATATCGTAAAAATCTGATGTGGATGCTGGCGATTATAATCACGTTATTCGCCCCTTATTGGATCTATGTCTTTGCTCCCCTGTTAAAAATAAATGTGTTCCTCGGCGCGCTGGCTGGCGGCCTTTATATTGGCATGGCCTACGGCGCAGGCTGCGGGGTTTGCGAAGCCTACATTGATAAAGTCAGCCGCGCTTCCGGTTTCGAATTTGGCCGGGCGCGGATGTTCGGCGGCATCGGCGCCGCGATCGGCACCTTTGCGGCAGGAAAACTCTACGGCATTGATCAGAATATGATTTTCTGGTTGGCCAGCGGCGCAGGCGTCTGCCTGCTGGTCATTGTCTGGAAAATGCAGATCAGCGCCCACCCGCAGCAGGGATTGCTGTCTGGCAAAGCCTCGCCGGTTACCCTCCGCGATGCCGTCTCGCTGTTAAAAATTAAAAAATTCTGGTTCTTCGCCCTCTATGTCATTGGCGTCGGGGCGGTCTATGAAACCTATGACCAGCAGTTCGCTATCTATTACAGCCATTTCTTTGAGAGTAAAGCCCGGGGTGCAGAAGTCTTCGGTTATTTAACCACGGGTCAGATTTTCCTTGATGCCATCGTGATGTTCTTTGCGCCATGGTTTGTGAATAAAATCGGCCCGAAAAATGCGCTGTTATACTGCGGGCTGATTATGAGCTTGCGCATTATCGGCTCCGCATGGGCTATTGGCCCGGTATCCATCAGCCTGATTAAACTCCTCCACGGCTTTGAAAGCTCGGTGCTCCTCGTCGCGGCGCTAAAATATATTACCGCTAACTTTAACCCTCTGCTGTCAGCGACCGTTTACTTAATTGGCTTCCAGTTTTCGAAAAGCTTTAGCTCTATTTTTCTCTCGACCGGTATCGGCCATATGTACCAGAGCATGGGCTTTACCAGCAGTTATATCGTACTCGGCGGTATCGCTCTGTGCTTCACGCTCATTTCTTTTATTACGCTGGATAAAGCGCGTGTCTTCGCTTCACAACCGGTGCCCGCGAATTAATGTCAGGAGGTAGTGTGTATGTCTCATTTATTTTATGGCGTGGCGTATTACGATGAATATATGCCGGAAGATCGGCTGGCGAAGGATATCGCCTTAATGCGCGAAACCGGCATTAACGTGGTGCGTATTGCCGAGTCCACCTGGAGTACGCTGGAGCCTGAAGAGGGCCAGTACAATTTCTACCATATCGACCGGGTGCTGGAGGCGATGTATGAGGCCGGCATTGCGGTCATCGTCGGGACGCCGACCTACGCCGTACCGGCCTGGCTGGCGGCGAAACATCCCGATATTCTGGTCACCACCGTCGCGGGGCAGCAAAAATATGGCCCGCGGCAGATCATGGATATCGTCAATCCGACCTTTCGCCGCTATGCCGAAAAAATTATCCGCACGCTGATGGCCCATGTGCAACATCATCCGGCGATTATCGGCTGGCAACTGGATAACGAAACCAAGCATTACGACAATATTGGCCGCTATATGCAGGAGGGCTTCGTGCGCAGCCTGCAGGAGAAATATCCTGACCTCCGGCAGCTGAATCACGATTTCGGTCTGGATTACTGGAGCAACCGCATTGACCGCTGGCAGGATTTTCCGCCGGTGGAAAACACCATCAACGCCAGCCTCGCCTGCGCCTTCTCCCGCTATCAGCGTCAGCAGGTCACCGAGTATCTGGCCTGGCAGGCGGCCATCGCTCGGGAATACGCCCAGCCGCACCAGTTCGTCACCCACAACTTCGATTTCGAATGGCGCGGTTACTCTTACGGCGTGCAGCCGCGGGTCGACCATTTTGCGGCGGCGCAGGCGCTGGATATCGCCGGTGTCGATATCTATCACCCGAGTCAGGCGCACCTGACCGGGCGGGAAATCGCCTTTGGCGGCGCCATCACCCGCTCGCTTAAGCCGGGCCAGAACTACTTCGTGCTGGAAACCCAGGCACAGGGCTTCGCCCAGTGGACCCCCTTCCCGGGCCAGCTACGCCTGCAGGCATTCAGCCATATCGCCTCCGGCGCCGCCATGGTCTCCTACTGGCACTGGCATTCGATTCATAACGCCTTCGAAACCTACTGGAAGGGGCTGCTCAGCCACGACTTCTCGCGCAACCCAACCTGGCAGGAAGCCACCACCATCGGCGCCGATTTCGCCCGCCTGTCGCCGCAGCTGGCGGAGCTGAAGGCCGAAAATGACGTCGCGTTGCTAATAAGCAATGAGGCGATGGACGCCCTCAATCACTTCCGTCCCGGCGATGCCGAGGGCAACATTTATAACGATATCTTCCGCCGCTTCCACGATGCGCTGTATGACCACAATATCAGCCTCGACATCATCCACGATGTGAACGAGGAAACCTCGCGCTACCGGGTGCTGCTCGTTCCCGGTCTGTACGCCGCCGATGATGGCCTGCTAACGCGGATTAACGACTATATCGCCCGGGGCGGCAGAGCGCTGATCGGCTTTAAATCAGGCTTTAGCGATGAAAATGTCAAGGTGCGCAGCAGCGCGCAGCCGGGGATTTTGCACCAGAGCTGCGGCGTCAGCTACAGCCAGTTCACCCTGCCGGAAGCGGCGACGGTAAGCTCTTGCTGCGCAGAGATTGATTGCCGCAATGATAATCAGGCTGAGCTGTGGATGGAGTTGCTGACGCCCGATGGCGGAACCCGCACACTGTTGCGCTATCAGCATCCGGCATGGGGCGAATACGCCGCCGCAACGGCGGCGGATTACGGTCAGGGACGCGCCCTGTACGTTGGCTTCCTGCCGCAGAAGCGCCTGATTAGCCAGCTGTTTGATGTCCTGACGGCGGATCTCATGCTGAACTCGCGAACTTCCGCCTATCGCTATCCGTTAGTGGTTAAAAAGATGCGTAACCGAGCCGGAAATACTATCCACTTCCTGTTCAATTACTCCGGCGAGGCGCTGGATGTTGTCAGCGAGACCGCGGGTACCGCGCTGCTGAGCGGGGAGGCTGTAGACGTCAGCCAGCCGTTGCGCCTCAGGGCCTGGGAATTTACTATCATCGAAAGCTAACGACGCGGCGGCGCCCAGGTGGGAGAGAGAATGGAACTGGATATCAATGAGCTACTCAATTTCTCGCCATTGATGAAGACCTTTACCTTCAATGCCTGGGTCGTCGCAGGCTTCACGCCGATTACCCGCGGCTCCACGCTGGACTACTACATTAATCGCCCGCAGGGGATGAAAGGTTACATCATTAATCTGACCCTGCGCGGCCAGGCGCGGGCGAAAGCGGGCGATGGCTTCCTGCTGTGCCGGGAAAACGATCTGTTGCTGTTTCCTCCCGGCGTGCCCCATCATTACGGCAGGGACGAACACAGCGAGTACTGGGACCATCTGTGGATCTACTTTATCCCCCGCCCCTACTGGATAGACTGGCTAAAGTGGGACCAAACCACCCACGGTATCGGCAAAACAACCATTAACGATCCCGACCAGCTCCAGCAGCTGCGCGATCTTTTCTACGAAGTAATACGCCACCACTCTGCGTCCGTACCGCTGTCAGAAGCGCTGGCAATGAACGCGCTGGAGAGATTAATTCTCCGCTGTTTTCAGCAGCAGCCCATTAGCAACCGCCATGCCCACGACCCACGGATTAACGCCATCTGCGACTATCTTAACGCCCATATTGCGCAGGAGGTAAAAATCGAGACCCTGGCGGCGATGGTGTTTATCTCCCCTTCACGTCTGGCGCACCTTTTCAAAAATGAACTGGGGCAAACGGTCTATGCGTGGCGGGAAACGCAGCGCATCAACCGCGCCAGGTGGCTTATTCAGAGCACCTCGCTCCCACTTAACAAAATTGCTTTATCGGTGGGTTACAGCGATCCGGTCTATTTCACCCGCCTTTTTCGTAAACATAACGGCATCCCACCGGGCGAATATCGCAAACGCTATGCGGAAATGAAGGGCTAAAAACATCAACGGCTCCCATCGGGAGCCGTCTTTTACCTACTACGTACTGCTACGTTTCAGGTTATGCCATCTCAGTTTGCAGACGCAACACCTGACGATTGACTTCGGACATCACTGACAGATGCAGCTTGTCCTTGACCTTCGGGATAAGGATTTTGCCCTTATCAAATTCAAATGCGCCAACGTCCTTGATGTACAACCGTCCACGAAACAGGATCTTCACGTACTTCGCCACTTGCAGCGGATTGTAGCGTTGGAAAATTTTCATTCTTCTCTCCTGCCAGGGTTACGCTCCTGTGGTGCCACAGTTAGCCCACGTATCGGGAGCGCAAATTTTAATGCCCTAAAACTATAGTCCAGAATCTCAGAGGGACCCAGTGTGTATAAGTTTATTTACCGTTTGATGACAATAATTCAGAATTTTCGTTTCGGACATACGATGAAGTAAGTATAAGTCGCCGTTTTTCTACTAATTTGTGCGTCAACACGCAAACTGGCATCCTCATTGCGGGTAATCGCCGCCAATCGCACTTATGATTAAACGAGACCAAGTGGTCGGATCACCTGCATAAAAATGATTAAGGATTACGCATGACCCTACGTAGCATACTGGCCGCCTCGTTACTGCTTCTCCCGCTGCTGGCCACAGCGCATAACTTCGTCGACGGCCAGCGTGTGGCGCCGGTCGGCGTCGCGGATCGGGGAGAACTCATTCTGGATAAGGATAAGTTTAGCTATAAAAACTGGAACAGCTCGCAGCTGGTGGGAAAAGTGCGAGTTATCCAGCACATTGCCGGTCGCTCGTCAGCCAAAGAGAAAAATGCCAACCTGATCGAGGCGATTAAAGCGGCAGGTTTCCCGCACGATCGTTACCAGACTACCACCATCGTTAACACCGACGATGCCATTCCGGGCACCGGCATGTTCGTGCGCAGCAGCATTGAGAGTAATAAAAAGCTTTTTCCATGGTCGCAGTTTATCGTCGACAGCAACGGGCTGGTGCGTAAAGCCTGGCAACTGGACGAGAAGAGTTCCGCGATCGTGGTGCTGGATAAGAACGGGCGTGTGCAGTGGGCCAAAGACGGTGCGCTGACCCAGCAGGAGGTGCAGCAGGTGATCGACCTGCTGCATAAATTGCTTAATAAATAGAGACCCGGAAGCCGGGGTTGAGGAAGGATTCACGCGGCGTGTAGTCGAGGGTTTTGCCCTGCCAGTCGTGAACATGCGCCCCGGCGGCCACCGCGACCGCGTGGCCGGCGGCAGTGTCCCAGGTGCTGGTCGGCCCGAAGCGCGGATAGAGCTGGGCCTGACCCTCCGCCACCAGGCAGAACTTCAGCGAAGATCCGATAGAAGTGGTTTGATGCTCGCCCAGTTGCTCAAGATACTCCTGCAGCTCCGGATCGTTACCGTGAGAGCGACTGATCACCACCAGCGGCGGACGGGCATCGCGGACCTGGATCTGCTTGCGCACCCCGCACTCTTCTTTCCACGCTTTGCCTTTTTCCGCGCTGTACATCACCTTCATCACCGGCGCATAAACCACGCCCAGTGTCGGCTTGCCGTTTTCGATCAGCGCGATATTGACGGTGAATTCGCCGTTACGCTTAATAAACTCTTTGGTGCCGTCCAGCGGGTCGACCAGCCAGTAGCGCTGCCAGTGCTGACGTACCTCCCAGGCCGGCGGGTCCTCCTCGGAAAGAACCGGGGTGTCAGGATCCAGCGCTTTCAGACCGCTGATGATGACGTTGTGCGCTGCGATATCCGCCGCCGTGACCGGAGAATCATCTTTCTTGCTGGCGACGTTGATCGGCTGGTTTCCATCGTAGACTTCCATGATGGCATCGCCCGCGTTCCGTGCAAGCTGACATACTTGTTCTAACATTCTCCACCTCGTCTGGTTACAGTGGCGTTAACTCGTTGTTTTATTTATATCGCATCACCGCGAGTTCCGCTATCTGTGATAACGATGGCGGTTTCTCTGCCCGTTTTTCTGGCAAGATTCACATTTCTGTAAGCAACAGAATATAAATACATTTTCTACTGTGCTATCGCTCATAAAAAAAGGACGCCTCTGATGATTAAGTTTAGCGCAACGCTCCTGGCCACGCTGATCGCCGCCAGCGTCAACGCCGCGACGGTCGACCTGCGGATCATGGAAACCACCGATCTGCACAGCAATATGATGGACTTTGACTATTACAAAGATGCCGCCACGGAGAAATTCGGCCTGGTCCGTACCGCCACCCTGATCGAACAGGCGCGGGCAGAAGCGAAAAACAGCGTGCTGGTGGATAACGGGGATGTTATCCAGGGGAGCCCGTTAGGCGACTACATGGCCGCGAAAGGGTTGAAAGAAGGCGATGTGCATCCGGTGTATAAGGCGATGAATACCCTGAATTACGCCGTCGGCAACCTGGGCAACCATGAATTCAATTATGGCCTCGACTTCCTGCATAAGGCGCTGGCCGGGGCGAAATTCCCCTACGTGAACGCCAATATCATCGATGCCAAAACTGGCAAACCGATGTTTACGCCCTATCTGATTCAGGATACCCAGGTTCAGGATAGCGATGGTCAACCCCATACTCTGCGCATCGGCTATATCGGCTTTGTGCCGCCGCAGATCATGACCTGGGATAAAGCCAATCTCAGCGGTAAAGTGACGGTCAACGACATTACCGAAACCGCGCGCAAATATATCCCGGAGATGCGGGCGAAAGGGGCTGATGTGGTGGTCGTGGTCGCGCACTCCGGCCTCTCCGCCGACCCGTATCAGGCGATGGCCGAAAACTCGGTCTACTACTTAAGCCAGGTGCCCGGCGTGGACGCCATTATGTTCGGCCATGCCCACGCGGTGTTCCCGGGTAAAGACTTCGCCAACATCAAAGGCGCGGATATCGCCAAAGGGACGCTGAACGGCATACCGGCAGTGATGCCGGGAATGTGGGGCGATCATCTCGGGGTGGTTGATCTGGTGCTGAACAACGACAGCGGCAAATGGCAGGTAACTCAGAATAGAGCGGAAGCGCGGCCAATCTATGACGCGGTGGCGAAGAAATCGCTGGCGGCCGAAGACGGCAAGCTGGTGGCGGTGCTGAAAGCCGACCACGACGCCACTCGCGAATTCGTCAGCAAGCCGATCGGCAAGTCCGCCGACAACATGTACAGCTATCTGGCGCTGGTGCAGGACGACCCGACGGTGCAGGTGGTCAACATGGCGCAGAAAGCCTATGTAGAACACTATATTCAGGGCGACCCGGATCTGGCGAAGCTGCCGGTGCTCTCCGCCGCCGCGCCGTTTAAAGTCGGCGGACGTAAAAACGATCCGGCGAGCTTTGTCGAAGTGGAGAAAGGTCAGCTCACCTTCCGCAATGCCGCCGACCTCTATCTCTACCCCAACACCCTGGTGGTGATGAAGGTCAGCGGGAAAGAGGTCAAGGAGTGGCTGGAGTGCTCCGCCGGACAGTTTAACCAGATCGATCCCGCCAGCAGCAAGCCGCAGTCGCTGATCAACTGGGACGGCTTCCGCACCTATAACTTCGACGTCATTGACGGGGTGAACTACCAGATTGACGTCACCCAGCCGGCCCGCTACGACGGCGAATGTCAGATGATCCATCCGCAGGCAGAGCGTATTAAGCACCTGACCTTTAACGGTAAACCTGTCGATCCGCAGGCCACTTTCCTGGTCGCGACCAATAACTATCGCGCTTACGGCGGCAAATTCGCCGGCACCGGTGAGAGCCATATCGCCTTTGCCTCACCGGATGAAAACCGTTCAGTGCTGGCGGCGTGGATAGGCGCGCAATCGAAGAAGGATGGCGCGATCCATCCGGCGGCGGATAACAACTGGCGTCTGGCGCCGATCCACAGCAACACGCCGTTGGATATTCGTTTTGAGACCTCGCCAGGCGACAAAGCCGCGGCGTTTATCAAAGAGAAAGCACAGTATCCAATGCGCCAGGTGGCCACCGATGATATCGGCTTCGCCATTTATCAGCTGGATTTGAGCAAGTAATGCCTGTTCCCCGGTGGCGCTGCGCTTACCGGGGCTACAAACCGGGGCTGGCTGGTAGCCCGGATAAGACGCCAGCCGCTATCCGGGAATATCTCCCCGGTGGCGGGGCTACAGGGAGTGATACATTTTCACTCCCCGTGGTTAGCCAACACCGCAGGCAGATTGCTCTCGATCCAGTCCGCCAGCGCCGCCACTTTCTCGCTCACCTGCAGGCCGAGCGGCGTCAGGCTATATTCAACGTGTGGCGGTACCACCGGATAAGAGACGCGGTCGATAAAACCATCCTGCTCCAGGGCCTGCAGCGACTGCGCCAGCATCTTTTCGCTGACCCCGCCCATTTTGCGGCGCAGATCGCTGAAGCGATGGGTCCCCTCGCGCAGCGCCACCAGAATCAACACGCCCCAGCGACTGGTGACATGTTTAAGCACATCGCGCGACGGGCACTGTTCCGCAAACAGGTTGCCGTTGCGCAGTTTCTCGCTCAGCGTCGGTTCGGCCATTTTCACACTTACCTTTTTGTACGTACTTACTAAAAGTTAGTTAAGGTGTTAGCTTACCACAACTGCCACTAAACACGAAGGAGAAGACTCATGATCGCCCTTACCGGTGCCACCGGCCAGCTTGGCCACTACGTTCTGCAAGACCTGTTAAAAACCGTCCCTGCCAGCCAGATTGTGGCGATTGTCCGCAACCCGGCCAAAGCCCAGTCCCTCAGCCAGCAGGGCGTCGTTGTCCGTCAGGCCGAGTACGGCGATGAAGCGGCACTAACCGCCGCGCTGCAGGGCGTGGATAAACTGCTGTTAATCTCCTCCAGCGAAGTCGGTCAGCGCGCCGTTCAGCACCGCAACGTCATCAACGCCGCCAAAGCCGCTGGGGTGACATTCATCGCCTACACCAGCCTGCTGCACGCCGACACCTCGCCGCTGGGCCTGGCCGCAGAGCATATTGAAACCGAGCAGATGCTGGCCGATTCTGGTATCGCTTACGCCCTGCTGCGCAATGGCTGGTATACCGAAAACTATCTGGCCAGCGCACCGCCGGCGCTGGAGCATGGCGTGTTTATCGGTGCCGCCGGCGAGGGTAAAATTGCCTCCGCCACCCGCGCGGATTATGCCGCCGCTGCCGCCCGCGTTATCGCCGGTGAAGGCCATGAAGGGAAGATTTACGAACTGGCGGGTGATAACGCCTGGACGCTGAGCGACCTGGCTGCTGAGCTGAGCACGCAAAGCGGAAAAAACGTGGTCTACCAGAACCTCAGCGAAGCCGATTTCGCCGCCGCGCTGAAAAGCGTCGGTCTGCCGGCGGGTCTGGCGGATATGCTGGCGGATTCCGATGTCGGCGCGTCGAAAGGCGGGCTGTTTGACGACAGCCGCACCCTGAGTACGCTGATCGGCCGTCCGACCACCTCCCTTGCTGAAAGCGTGAAAGGCATTCTGTAACCACCCCTGTCAGCTTTTGCGGTTGCGTCCCGGCGGTTCCTCTCTCATATTGAAGGAATAACCGTCGGGAGGCAGGCATGCAGGGCGTACCACCCCAATTTAGTGATGAAAAAGACCGCGCGCGCTTTCGCCATCTCGAACAGCTGCCCGGGGTGGAGCTTTACCACGCCCATATCTCTCGCTACGCCTTTGAACCCCATACCCACGAAGCCTTCGGCATCGGCGTGATTGAGCAAGGCGCTGAACGCTTTCGCTACCGCGGCAGCCAGCATATCGCCGCCGCGAACGCCATTGTCACCATGAATCCCGACGAGCTGCATACTGGCGAAGCGGAAACCGCTGACGGCTGGCGCTACCGGATGATTTATCTGGAGCCGGACCGTCTGGAAGCCATCACCGGGGTGCGCGACTGGTGGTTCAGCGAGGTGGTCCGCGAGGATCCCCTGCGTTCCCGACAGATTGGCCAGCTGATTTATGGCCTGTGGCATAGCGACGATCCGCTGGCCCAGCAGGGACTGCTGCTCGACCTCATCGACGCCTTCCGCCCTCTGGCCCACCATGCCTCTGCGCAGGGTGAGGCCGGGCATCGCTTCGACCGGGTGCGCGACTACCTGCACGATAACTATATGCGCCCCATCACCCTCGACGAGCTGGCGCAGGTGGCGGCGCTTAGCCCATACCATTTTCAGCGCCAGTTTAAAGCCCACTATCACGTGACGCCCCATCAGATGCTGATGGCCATCCGTCTGTGGCGCGCCAAAGCGTTTCTCACCCACGGTATGCCCGCCGCCGAAGTGGCGATAGCCGTCGGCCTCACCGACCAGTCCCACCTGACCCGCGCCTTCACCCTGCGTTACGGCATTACGCCGGTGCGCTATCAGAAGCAGGTCGCCAGGCGCTAATGCGCAATCTCATACAATATTCCTGCCCGGCCCCCTTCTACACTGCAGACCAACAGTGATGAAAACGGATGCAATGATGATTAGTGGTGTGCTGTACGCCCTGCTGGCGGGGCTGATGTGGGGATTAATTTTTGTCGGGCCTCTGCTGGTGCCAGAGTACCCGGCGATGCTGCAGTCGATGGGGCGCTATCTGGCGCTGGGCCTGATCGCCCTGCCGCTGGCGTGGCTCGGGCGCGCGCGTTTGCGCCAGCTGAGCCGGAACGACTGGTGGACTGCGCTGGGCCTGACGATGATGGGAAATCTTATCTATTACGCCTGCCTGGCCAGCGCCATTCAGCGCACCGGGGCGCCGGTCTCCACCATGATTATCGGCACGCTGCCGGTGGTCTTGCCGGTCTTCGCCAATCTGCTCTACAGCCAGCGCGACGGAAAGCTGCCGTGGCGGCGTCTGTTTCCGGCGCTGGTCTGCATCGCCGTGGGCCTGATCTGCGTTAACGTCGCAGAACTGCGCCAGGGGCTGCCTGATTTTAGCCCGTGGCGCTACGGCTCCGGCATCGCGCTGGCGCTGGGATCGGTGGCCTGCTGGGCCTGGTATGCCCTGCGCAACGCCCGCTGGTTGCGGGAAAATCCGCATCAGCCGCCGATGATGTGGGCTACCGCTCAGGCACTGGTCACGCTTCCGGTTTCGCTGGCCGGCTATCTCGCCGCCTGCGCCTGGCTGCACGGCCAGCAGGCCGGGTTTCCCCTGCCCTTCGGCCCGCGCCCGGCGGTGTTCATTACGCTGATGCTGGCCATCGCGGTGCTCTGCTCATGGGTCGGCGCGCTGTGCTGGAATATCGCCAGCCAGCGGCTGCCGACGGTGATCCTCGGGCCGCTGATCGTCTTCGAAACTCTGGCCGGGCTGCTGTATACCTTCCTGCTGCGGCAAAGTTTACCGCCGCTGCTGACCCTGAGCGGGATCCTGTTGCTGGTGCTCGGCGTGGTCTCCGCCGTACGCGCCAGACCGGAAAAACCGATGCTGCAGCCGCTGACGGACGAAAAAAAGTAGCCAGGCCTCCTTAAGGGGTATTCTCTCGCCACAAAGATGCATTTAAAATACATCTTATATTCCTGATGACGAGGTAACTGCTATGGCTTTCCGTGACCAACCTTTAGGCGAGCTGGCGCTGACCATCCCGCGCGCCTCCGCCCTGTTCCGTCAATACGATATGGATTACTGCTGCGGTGGCAAACAGACCCTGGCGCGCGCTGCATCGCGGAAAGCGCTGGATGTCGCGGTGATTGAAGCCGAGCTGGCGAAACTGGCCGAGCAGCCCCTCTCCCGCGACTGGCGCGCGGCGCCCCTCCCGGAGATTATCGACCATATCATCGTCCGCTATCACGACCGGCACCGCGAACAGCTGCCGGAGCTGATCCTGCAGGCCACCAAGGTTGAACGTGTGCATGCCGATAAACCGAACGTGCCGAAAGGGCTGACCAAATACCTGACCATGCTGCATCAGGAACTCTCCAGCCACATGATGAAAGAGGAGCAGATCCTGTTCCCGATGATCAAACAGGGGATGGGCGCCCAGGCCGGGGGTCCGATCAGCGTAATGGAAAGCGAGCACGATGAAGCGGGTGAACTGCTGGAGGTCATTAAGCACATCACCCATAACGTGACGCCGCCGCCGGAAGCCTGCACCACCTGGAAGGCGATGTATAACGGTATCAACGAGATGATTGACGATCTGATGGAGCACATCAGTCTGGAAAATAACGTACTGTTCCCGCGCGCCCTTGCCGGAAAATAAAGAAAAAGGCGCCCGCAGGCGCCCTCGACATTGTCCGTCTTACTTTGGCCACTCCGGGTGGCCTTTTTTATTTCGCCAGACGTTTTTTGCCGGCAAACAGCCAGCCCGCGCCCAGCAGAACAAACCACAGCGGGGTAACCATCAGCGCTTCACGGGTATCATCTTCCAGGGTCAACAGCACCAGTACGAAGACGAAGAAGGCCATGCACACCCAGCACATGAATTTGCCCAGCGGCATCTTGTATTTGGACTTCTCATGCAGCTGCGGGCGCTTTTTACGGTAGACCAGATAAGAGCAGAGGATAATCGTCCAGACGAACATAAACAGGATCGCCGACACCGTGGTGATCATGGTGAACGCGGCAATCACGCTCGGGTTGACCATCAGCATGACCACACCGCCCAGCAGGCACATGCAGGAGAAGGTTAAACCCTTCGCCGGCACCGCACGCTTCGACAGCTTGGCGAACATCTTCGGCGCCTGACCATCCTGCGCCAGACCGAACAACATACGGCTGGTAGAGAACACGCCGCTGTTGGCCGAGGAGGCTGCGGAAGTCAGCACCACAAAGTTGATCAGGCTCGCCGCCGCCGGCAGGCCGACCAGCACGAACAGCTCAACGAACGGGCTCTTGCTCGGCACCACGGAGCTCCACGGCGTCACCGACATAATCACAATCAGCGCGAAGACGTAGAACATAATGATACGCAGCGGGATGGAGTTAATCGCCCGTGGCAGGGATTTCTCCGGGTCTTTGGTTTCGGCGGCGGTGGTCCCCACCAGCTCAATCCCCACGAAGGCGAACACCGCAATCTGGAAGCCGGCAAAGAAGCCGCTCAGCCCTTTCGGGAACCAGCCGCCGTCATTCCACAGATGGGCGAAAGAGGCTTCGACGCCGGTCGGCGATTTGAAATGCATCATGACCATCACCAGGCCGACGACGATTAGCGCCACAATGGCGACGATTTTGATCATCGCGAACCAGAACTCCATTTCGCCAAACATTTTGACGGTGGCCAGGTTCAGGCCCAGCAGCAGCAGGATCACCGCCAGCGAGGCGACCCAGTCGGAGAGTCCGGGAAACCAGAACTGCGCGTAGGCGGTGATCGCCACTACGTCCGCCATTCCGGTGACGACCCAACAGAACCAATAGGTCCAGCCGGTAAAGTAACCCGCCCACGGCCCCAGCAGATCGGCCGCAAAATCGCTGAAGGATTTATATTCGAGGTTCGACAGCAGTAATTCGCCCATGGCTCGCATAACGAAAAACAGCATAAAACCGATAATCATATAAACAAAAATAATAGATGGCCCGGCAAGGCTGATAGTTTTGCCAGAACCCATAAATAACCCAGTGCCGATCGCCCCGCCAATCGCAATCAGCTGAATATGTCGGTTTGTGAGATTTCGCCGTAGCGATTGTTCAGTCGGCTCCTGCTCAATAGCAGCGACTTTAACCTGATCTACCATGTGATTTCTTCCTGTTGTACCTGTCTGTGTTGTTCAGGCTCTGATGGCCCGTCGTCTGTCATTAACCCCAGCAAGGGCTAGTCGATATTAGGTAAGAATCGGAGGGATGAATACTATGATTTAGATATAATGTTAATTTTATGTTTAAAGTGAGTGTTATATCACTCATCCACCGCGAAATAGCTCACAAAAATACACCCATACGCGATGAATGCAAAACATAATTCTAATTAATTTTTAACTTAAGGATTTTACGCTATTTTTGCGGCTTCCCCCACCTCAGGGGAAGAGGAAGCCTCTGCTGTTTAGATAATATCCAGCAGTTCAACTTCGAAGATCAGGGTGCTGAACGGAGGAATCGACGCGCCAGCGCCGCGTTCGCCGTAGGCCAGGTTGTGCGGGATCGTCAGTTCCCATTTAGAACCGACCGGCATCAGGGTCAGCGCTTCAATCCAGCCGCCGATCACGCCGGTCACCGGGAATTCAGCTGGCTCACCACGGGCGACGGAGCTGTCGAAGACGGTGCCGTCGATCAGTTTGCCGGTGTAGTGCACGCGTACGTGGTCGGTACGTGCCGGGATCGGGCCTTCGCCCTGGGCCAGTACGCGGAACTGCAGACCAGATTCGGTGCTGTTCACACCCTCTTTCTCGCGGTTTTCATCGAGGTATTTCTGGCCGTCGGCGGCCATAGCCTGGAAACGTTCGCGGCGTACGGCGTCAGCACGCTCGTGGATTTCACGCAGCGCGCGGTGAACGGCTTCTACCGGCACCTGCGGCTGGTTACCTTCCAGCGCATCAGCGATACCCGCCACCAGCGCTTCCGGCAGCAGCCCCTGCAGGCCGGATTCGCTCAGCTGTTGTCCAACCTGCAAGCCGATACCGTAACTTGCCTGCGCTTCGATAGTGTCAAAAGTTGGGGTTGCCATCTTTGTTCCTTTTTGGGTGATAAACATCAAGAGAAAAGCGTGCGAAAGCATAACAGCCATAGCGAAATGGGTAAAACTTTGTCGGCGGATGATGACAAATCTCAGCGAAACAGAAACAATAGGCGGCAGCAGGTTAACTTTACTTTGTTCCGGTCATCAGGACGTTAGCCATCTATACTCATATGCAGGATAAAAATATGCGGAGCAGGAGGAAAGCCATGCCCGGGCGCTTTGAACTGACATCTACCCTGGCGAAGATCTGGCACGCCCCGGATCATTTTCGCCTCCTGGACCCGCTTCCCCCGATGCACCGCCGGGGTATCATCGCAGGCTTCCTGTTGGTCATTATCGGTATCCTTCTTCCTTCCGACGATAGCCAAAGCCCGGCGACAAACAGCCGCGAAGCGAACCTGAATCTTCAGTCGCAGTCCCAGCCGCAAGCTGGCGGCAATCAGGCCGTTCCGCTCCCGCCGATCACCAATACGCCGACCGTGAGCGATGCCGATCAGATGGCGCCCGTCGCCCCGGAGCCGATTCAGGACGAGCAGCCAGATCAGGCGCAGACGCAGCAGCCTGCTTCCCAACCGTATCAATCCTCGCAGCAGCAGTCCGCACCGGGCATTGAGCAGCAGTGGCGGACCTATCGCATCGAGTCAGGCAAAACCCTGGCCCAGCTGTTCCGCGATCATGGGCTGCCGGCCACCGACGTCTACGCGATGGCGCAGGTTGAAGGCGCTGGCAAACCATTAAGCACGTTGCAGAGCGGACAGACGGTGCAAATTCGGCAGAACGCCAACGGCGTAGTCACCGGCCTCACTATCGATACCGGCAACGGCCAGCAGGTGTTGTTTACCCGCCAGTCGAACGGCAGCTTTGTGCGTGCGCGATAGCGGAGAAGACGACAGCAAGCGTTACGCCGCCGCAAAATGAAAGGCGCTAAAAAGCAAAACGCCGGCACAAGGCCGGCGATTTGTTGTTACCAGAACGTCAGAGGCCGATTACTCAGCAACCACGTTGATGATAACTTTAGCGAATACTTCGCTGTGAACCTGGAAGTCCACTTCGTGCTCGCCAACGTTACGCAGAACGCCGTTCGGCAGGCGAACTTCGCTCTTAGCAACTTTAACGCCTGCTGCAGTAACAGCGTCAGCGATGTCGCGAGTACCGATGGAACCGAACAGTTTACCTTCGTCGCCAGCTTTGGACGCGATGGTTACGGATTCCAGGGCGTTGATCTGCGCAGCACGAGCTTCAGCAGCTGACAGAACGTCAGCCAGTTTGGCTTCCAGTTCAGCGCGACGTGCTTCGAAGAATTCAACGTTTTTCTTGGTAGCAGGAACAGCTTTACCCTGCGGGACCAGGAAGTTACGAGCATAGCCCGCTTTAACGTTAACCTGATCACCCAGGCTACCCAGGTTTGCTACTTTATCAAGCAGAATAACTTGCATTACCTTATCCTCTCAAAGTCGTATTAATGGACCGTGACCGATTACTGATGACGATCAGTGTACGGCAGCAGGGACAGGTAGCGAGCGCGTTTGATAGCGCGAGCCAGCTGACGCTGGTATTTTGCACGGGTACCGGTGATACGGCTCGGGACAATCTTACCGCTTTCGGTGATGTAGTTTTTCAGCGTAGCGATATCTTTATAGTCGATCTCTTGAACGCCTTCCGCGGTGAAACGGCAGAACTTGCGACGACGGAAATAACGTGCCATATGGCTAGTCTCCAGAATCTATCAATTCAATCTGCTCGGCATGCAGAACCATTTTGCTCAAGCCGTTCTTTGCCTTATGGCAAGAGATGAACCCTCGAACGGTTACTGCGCTACCGACCGTTATACTGTGAGTAATGGCCTGGTTTTCGTGACCGCTAATAATAACGGGCATTTGACACCATGCCTGCCGGTGAAAACCGGCTTCCTCCTGCACTGAACGATGCTCAAGCACGAACTGGCAGTGAGGAATTCCTGACGGGCTGACCTTACGAAGTGGAGTCCTGCAAATAATGCCGGACAGCTCCAGACGGTTGGTCATCAGGATTACTCTTCAGAATCCCCAGCTTCAGAATCATCTGCGGTTTCGTTGGCGAAATCTTCGCGACGCTCACGGCGCTCGTCTTTCGCTTTAACCATCGGAGATGCTTCGGTAACAGCGTGCTTAGTACGCATTACCATGCTGCGGATAACGGCGTCGTTGAAGCGGAAGTTAGTTTCCAGCTCATCGATCGCTTCCTGCGGCGCTTCAACGTTCAGCAGAACGTAGTGAGCTTTGTGCAGTTTGTTGATCGGATAAGCCAGCTGACGGCGGCCCCAGTCTTCCAGACGGTGGATCGTACCTGCTGCTGCAGTGATTGCACCAGTGTAACGTTCGATCATGCCCGGAACCTGTTCGCTCTGGTCAGGATGGACCATAAAAACGATTTCGTAATGACGCATCGAATTGCTCCTTACGGATTATTCAGCCTCCTGTCTGGGTCAGCCGCGGCCCATGGAGGCAAGGAACGTGTTAAAGGGCGGCTGAAAAATTGACGCGTCATTCTAATGGCGCCCCCCCAGGAACACAAGCGGATTTGCACAAATAATTCGCACTAAGCGCCAAGTGGCGCTAAGTGGGTGATTTAAAATCAACCAATAAAGGAAGCGGCATTTTTTTGAACGACTGCATCAGAAAAGGTCGCCATGCGACGAACGCGCAGCGATTACACTTATATCAGAGCCAAACGACCACAGGAGAGCCCCCGAGTCAGCGTCAGGACTGTCAGTCAGGAGCGTAGTATATGAAACTGAAAATCATCGCCATGATGGCTGCGCTTTTCTTCAGCGCCAACGCGCTGGCAGCTATCCAAATCACCGAACGTCAGGCCCGCAACATGGACGACGTGCAGAGCCTCGGCGTTATCTATATCAATCATAACATGGCCACTGAGCACGAGGCCGAGCAGGCCCTTAGCCAGATGAGCGATGCGCAGGGGGCGAAATACTTTCAGCCTATCCTGATGCACGAACCCGAAACCAACGGCCCGCTTCGCGCCAGCGCGGTGATATACCGCTAACGCCTGCCCGACTCTTCGCCTCTCTTCGCGAGGGGCGAAGCGAGGTTTTCACCTAAACGCAATTGAGAATTATTTTACAAACCGACTTATCAGCGCCATCGCAACCTGATTTAATCAGCCACTCGCCATTTGATAATCAGGAGTGATTGATGGTTCCGCGTTTCGCCACCTTAGGCCGTATCCCCAAAGGCGTTTGGGTACTCGGCGGCGTCAGCCTGCTGATGGATGTCTCCTCCGAGATGATCCACAGCCTCTTACCGTTGTTTATGGCCACCACCCTCGGCGCCAGCGTGATAATTATCGGTCTTATCGAGGGACTGGCGGAAGCCACCGCCCTGATCCTGAAAGTCTTCTCCGGCGTGATCAGCGACTATGTCGGCAAGCGCAAAGGACTGGCGCTGCTGGGATACGGCCTGGGCGCGCTCAGTAAGCCGCTGTTTGCCATCGCCCCCACCGCCGGAGTGGTGTTTAGCGCCCGCATGATTGACCGCGTAGGCAAAGGTATTCGCGGCGCGCCGCGCGATGCGCTGGTTGCCGACGTCACCCCGCCGGAGATCCGCGGCGCCGCCTACGGGCTCCGCCAGGCGCTGGATACCGTCGGCGCCTTTCTCGGCCCGCTGCTGGCGGTGCTGCTGATGTTTATCTGGGCCAACGATTTTCACGCTATTTTCTGGGTGGCGGTCATTCCCGCCGTGCTCTCCATTCTCCTGCTCGGGTTTGGCCTGCAGGAGCCAAAATCCGCCATCGCACACAAACGCAGCAATCCGCTGAAGCGCGAAAACCTGAAAAAGCTCTCCGCCGCCTACTGGTGGGTAGTCGCCATCGGCAGCATCTTCACCCTCGCCCGCTTCAGCGAAGCCTTTCTGGTGCTGCGCGCCCAGCAAATGGAGATCCCGCTGTTTACCATCCCGCTGGTGATGGTGGCGATGAACCTGGTCTACAGCCTCACGGCTTACCCGTTCGGTAAACTCTCAGACAGCATGAGCCACAGCAAACTGCTGCAGTGGGGACTGCTGGTGCTGATCCTCGCCGATATCGTGCTGGCGCTCAGCGGCCACTGGAGTACGCTACTGCTCGGCGTCGCGCTGTGGGGGATTCATATGGGAATGACCCAGGGCCTGCTGGCAGCGATGGTTGCGCATACCGCGCCGCCGGAACTACGCGGTACGGCATTCGGCATGTTCAACCTGATGAGCGGCCTGGCGCTGCTGCTGGCCAGTACCGGCGCAGGGGTACTGTGGGAAACCTTCGGCGCCGCCTCGACGTTTTACGCCGGCGCGATAATTTGTATGGTCACGCTCATCGGCATGCGCGTGATGCCGTCGGCCTATCGTCAGGGCTAAAAAAACGGCTCCGGGGCCAGACCAGTTGCTTCACCGTGAGGGGTGAAAGCCCCGGAGCGCGCTATCTACTTTTGCCCATAGTAGGCGTTTGGCCCATGCTTACGCTGAAAATGCTTATTCATCAGCCAGCTATCGATGGGCTGCAACTGCGGATTAATCCCGCAGGCAATCCACGCCATGCGCGCCACTTCTTCCATCACCACCGCGTTGTGTACCGCCTCGTGGGCGTCTTTGCCCCAGGCAAACGGTCCGTGCTGATAGACGACGATCCCAGGCGTATGCAGCGGATTCGACGCGCCCAGCGTTTCGATAATCACCTGCCCGGTGTTCAGCTCGTAAGCCTCGTCCACCTCCTGTGCGCTAAGCGCCCGGGTACAGGGGATATCACCGAAGAAGTAGTCCGCATGGGTGGTGCCAAGCGCCGGGATCGCCAGCCCCGCCTGCGCCCAGGCGGTGGCATGCGTCGAGTGGGTATGCACCACTCCGCCAAGGTCGGGATAACGACGATAGAGCGCCAGATGGGTGGCGGTATCAGAGGAGGGGCGATACAGCCCTTCCACCACGTTGCCCTCAAGATCCACGACAACCATATCGTCCGCCTTCATGGTCTCATAGGCGACGCCGCTGGGCTTGATCGCCACCAGCCCGCGCTGCCGGTCAATGGCGCTGACATTGCCCCAGGTGAAGGTCACCAGACCGTAGCGCGGCAGATCCATATTGGCCTCGAACACCTGCTGTTTCAGTTGTTGCATTACGCCGCCTCCATCAGGCCCGCGCGGGCCATCCGCGCCTTCACCCAGTCACGTGCCTTCGCCACCTCCGCCAGCGGATCAGCGCTGGTTTCGCTCCACATCTCAATCAGATACGGTCCGCAGTAGCCGGTCTGCTTGAGCGTTTCGAAGCAGCGTTCAAAATCGACCACCCCTTCGCCGAACGGCACGTTTTTAAAGACGCCAGGTTTCGTGTCTTTGACGTGTACCGCCACGATATGCCCGCTCCCCGCCTTCAGTTCCATCTGGACATCGTTATCCCACGCTGACAGATTGCCGATATCAGGGTAAAGCTGGAACCACGGATTATTCAGGTAATGGGCGTAGCCTAAGGCCTTACTGATCGAGTTCATCAGCGGGTAATCCATGATCTCCATCGCCAGCGTGACCTGGGCACGGCTGGCCATTTCGACGCTCTGTTTCAGGCCATCGCGAAAGCGGCGGCGCGTCTCATCGTTCGCCTGCTGGTAATAGACGTCGTAGCCTGCCAGCTGGATCACCCGGATCCCCACATCCTGCGCCAGCTGGATGGCTTTACGCATAATTTCCAGCCCCTGATGACGCACCGCGTCGTCTTCACTACCCAGCGGAAAACGGCGATGGGCGCTAAGGCACATCGATGGTACCCGGACGCCGGTGTCAGCCACCGCCTTGACCAGCGCCAGACGCTGCTCGGGGCTCCAGTCCAGTCGCGCAAGGCGCACGTCCGTTTCATCGAGAGACATTTCCACAAAATCAAAGCCCAGCGCCTTCGCCAGCTGCAGCCGCTCCAGCCAGCACTCCCCGGCGGGGAGCGCTTTTTCATAGATGCCGAGCGGAATGGATTTCGCCAACATAACCGCTCCTTAACCCCACAGCTGGGCGATAGAGCGTTTAAACTGGCGCGCCGCTTCCACCGGCGAGGCGGCATCGCGGATGCTGCGCCCGGCAATAAAGACGTGAATAGGGATACCCGCGAACAGCGGCAGGTCTTCCAGCGCCAGACCGCCGGTGACAGTCACTTTGAAGCCCATATCGGACAAACGTTTAATCGCGCTGATATCCGCCTCGCTCCACGCCACGCCTGCCGCCTGTGCGTCGCGGCTGCGGTGATAGACCACCTGCTGAATACCCGCCTCGCGCCATGCCTGCGCCTGTTCCCAGGTCCAGAAGCCGGTCAGCTCAATTTGCACATCGCCGTTAAATTCTTTGGCGACGTCCAGCGCCCCTTTGGCGGTATTGATATCGGCACAGCAGATCACCGTGACCCAGTCGGCGTTGGCTTCAAAGCACATCCGCGACAGGATCTTGCCGGCGTCGGCAATTTTGGCGTCCGCCAGCACGATTTTATGCGGATACAGCGCCTTCAGATCGCGCACCGCACGCACCCCTTCGCCGACGCAAAGAATAGTACCGACTTCAATGATATCCACCTCTTCGGCGATCAGGCGGGTCGTTTCATAGGCACTGGCCAGCGTTTGGTTGTCCAGAGCGACCTGTAACATAGGTAATGACATGATGGTGTTCCTTTTAAACAGCCGCCGCGGTGGCGTTTTTGATTAAATCCAGCACTTCCTGCTCGCTACGGCAGGCGCGTAAACGGTCGAAATTGGCTTCATCGTCAAACAGGTTAACGATCTGCATGATGCCCACCTCCTGGTGGGTGGTGGCGTCAACCGCCGCCATGGTGATCAGAATGTCGACCGGGTCGTTATCTTCATGGTTGAAAATCAGCGGTTTTTTTAGCGTCACCAGCGCAAAGCCGGTTTTCTTAACGCCCTCTTCCGGCCGCCCGTGCGGCATCGCCAGCCCCGGCGCGATAACAAAATAGGGGCCATGTTGCGCGACGCCGTCGAGGATAGCCTGGTAGTAACGCGGTTCCACGACGTCGGCGGCCACCAGCAGATCGACGCCGATTTTCACCGCCTCCTGCCAGGTTTCCGCTTCCGCCTGCAGGCGAATGGAGTGGTTCTGCGCCAGTGAGTCATGCAGTTTCATGGCCGCTCCTTATTTCACGTCCTGCGGGAAGTGAGCTTTGATCACCTCCAGCAGTTTTGGGCCGAAATCCGCCGGCGACAGCATATTGCGTACGCCCACCACGTGTTTATTGCCGGAGACGGTAATCTCACCCGCGATATGGGTTGAAGCGATGATGATATCCGCGCCGTTCAGTTCGCTTTTGTATTCACCTACCGCGCAGCTGTTTACCGTGTGGTCGATGTTGGATTGCGTCAGGAACTGATCCACCTTCATTTTCATGATCATGGAACTGCCTTGCCCGTTGCCACACACAGCCAGAATACGTACGGTCATAATCAGAACTCCTTATTGGGCAGAGGCCTCTGCCAGTTGTTTTTCCGCGTCTTCCTCGGCACGCAGCGCGCGGCCGGCGAAGAACATATAAGCCAGTGCAATCAGGATGATGACGGCCATAAACGCCAGCCCGATGGAGGCGAAGCCCTGCATCATCGGCGGCGCCAGAATCGACCAGTCCGCCATCCCCATCCAGGCGCTCATACCGGTGAGCTTCACCGCCCATACGCAGCCGAAAATTTCAACCATGCCCATCACCAGGCAGATCTTGAGCGCCGCACGCCAGCCGCCGAAATGGTTGGCAAAAACGCCAATCGTCGCGTTGGAGAAGAACATCGGGATAAAGCCTGGAATAATCAGAATTGAAGAGCCGATGCCGACCAGAATGCCGACGGCAATCAGCTGGCCGATGGTGCCCCACATAAAGCCCCACACCACCGCATTCGGCGCAAAGCTGTAGATCGCGGCGCAGTCAATCGCCAGCACCGCGCCGGGGATCAGGCGTTGCGAGATGCCGTTGAAGGCTTCGGACAGTTCGGCGACGAACATCCGCACGCCCTGGGTAATGATGAAAATGGCCACCGCGAAGGAGAAACCGGTCTGCAGGATATAGACCGTCCAGTGGGTTTTGCCCGCCATCGCCTGCACCACATCAATACCGAAGGAAAGCAGGATCGCGCCAAAGAAAATGGTCATCACAATCGCGGTAGAGACGATGTTGTCGTGGAAGATATTCAGCCAGCCGGGCAGCTTGAGGTCTTCGACGCTCTCCTCTTTTTTCCCCAGATACGGCGCCACTTTGTAGGCAATCCACGAGGCAAACTGCTGCTGGTGACCGATGGAAAAACCGCAGCCGTCGGTGACCAGTTGGGTAGGCTTGAACATCATGTTGGAGGTGATCCCCCAGTACAGAGAGACCAGTACCGCGGTGCAGATAATGGTCGTCCACATCCCGTAACCAAAGATGAAGAACGAGACCGCAATCAGCCCCGCCTGCTGAAACATGATATGGCCAGTCAGCATGATGGTGCGGATACCGGTAATGCGGCGCAGCAGGACGTAACAGATGTTCAGCGCCAGTGCCAGGAGCACCGCATACCCTACCCAGCTGTAGGCCTCGCCCATCCGGTCGATGGTCGCCATCATCGAGGCGTAAGTATCGGAGATCGCGCCATTGATGCCATAGACCTCTGACATTTTCGCCACCACCGGCTTAAAGGTGCTGGTGAGGATGCCGGAACCAGCTTGTAACAGCATGAAACCAATGATGGTTTTGATCGTACCTTTGATAATCACGCTGACGCTTTTACGCAACAGAATATAGCCAAGACAGGTCACGATACCCAGCAGCAGCGGGGCATTGGTCATGACCTGATTAAAGAAGACGGTAAAGATGTTGTAGAGGATCTCCATAACACACTCCAGAAGAGGAAGGCTTTGAACGCGCATGTCGCTCAGCAGTTGTCGTCGCCCTCACTCTAATAATCAAAAATAATCACAACAAGATTGAATTTGATTAAATGTGACGTACGCCGCAATAATCCTCACTTTCACTCTGGTCATTACCAATTATGTACGTAGACACACAAATAAACATTTTTAAATCATATAGATAAAACAACATCTAACGTCAATTTGAGCGGATGGAGCCCGGAAATTATGCGCGACGCCTCGCAAAAATGCAGGAAAACGAGATTGCAATCTTGAAAACACAGTGACAACATAAATCAAAACCAATCAAATACTGATCACTTTTGAAAATGCATGAGGAAGACCGCGATGAGTAAAGTCCAAACCATCACCCGAGAATCATGGATCCTGAACACCTTTCCGGAATGGGGTAGCTGGCTGAATGAAGAGATTGAACAAGAGCAGGTTGCGCCAGGCACCTTCGCCATGTGGTGGCTGGGCTGTACCGGCATCTGGTTAAAATCCGAGGGAGGGGCTAACGTCTGCGTCGATTTCTGGTGCGGCACCGGTAAACAGAGCCACGGCAATCCGCTGATGAAAACCGGCCATCAAATGCAGCGGATGGCGGGGGTGAAGAAACTGCAGCCGAACCTGCGCACCACGCCGTTCGTGCTCGATCCGTTCGCCATTCGCCAGATTGACGCCGTACTGGCGACCCATGATCATAACGATCATATTGACGTCAACGTCGCCGCCGCCGTGATGCAGAACTGCCCGGCCGATGTGCCCTTTATTGGGCCGAAAACCTGTGTCGACCTGTGGATCGGCTGGGGCGTACCGAAAGCGCGCTGTATCGTCATGAAGCCCGGTGATGTGGTGAAGATCAAAGACATTGAGATCCACGCGCTCGACGCGTTCGATCGCACAGCGCTGATCACCCTCCCGGCGGATCAAAAAGCCGCCGGCGTGCTGCCGGACGGCATGGACCAGCGCGCAGTCAACTATCTGTTTAAAACGCCGGGCGGCAATCTCTACCACAGCGGCGATTCCCACTACTCCAACTACTACGCGAAGCACGGCAACGAGCATCAAATTGACGTCGCCCTCGGCTCGTATGGCGAGAACCCGCGCGGCATCACCGACAAAATGACCAGCGCCGATATCCTGCGTATGGCGGAGTCGCTCAACGCCAAAGTGGTGATCCCGTTCCACCATGATATCTGGTCAAACTTTCAGGCCGATCCGCAGGAGATCCGCGTCCTGTGGGAGATGAAAAAGGATCGTCTGAAGTACGGCTTCAAGCCGTTTATCTGGCAGGTCGGCGGCAAATTTACCTGGCCGCTGGATAAAGACAATTTCGAATATCACTACCCGCGCGGCTTCGATGACTGCTTTACCATTGAGCCGGACCTGCCGTTCAAATCCTTCCTGTAAGCCGCCTCCGGCAGGCACTGCCTGCCGGAAATACCCCGTCTCAGGGTTAGTATTTTCACATGATTTCAAATATCATCTTTGCCGTTCACTTTTAATCGGATTCGCTCATGACGGAAGCGCAAAGGCACCAAATTCTGCTGGATCTGCTCGCCCAAACGGGGTTTGTTACCGTAGAGCAGGTGATGTCGCGGCTCGGGATCTCACCCGCAACCGCCCGACGTGATATCAACAAGCTGGATGAAAGCGGCAAACTGAAAAAGGTTCGCAATGGCGCGGAAGCCATTAGTGAGCAGCGCCCCCGCTGGACGCCGATGAATATCCATCAGGCGCAAAACCTGGATGAAAAAGTGCGTATCGCACGCGCCGCTTCGCAGCTGATCGCGCCGGGGGAAAGTATCGTCATTAACTGCGGCTCCACCGCCTTTCTGCTGGGGCGGGAACTGTGCGGTAAACCGGTGCAGATCATCACCAACTATCTGCCGCTGGCTAATTACCTGATCGACCAGGAGCACGACAGCGTGATTATCATGGGTGGACAGTACAACCGCAGCCACGCCATCACGCTCAGCCCCCACGGTAGCGAAAACAGCCTGTATGCCGGGCACTGGATGTTCACCAGCGGCAAAGGACTCACCGCCGAAGGGCTCTACAAAACCGATATGTTGACCGCCATGGCCGAGCAGAAAATGCTCAACGTGGTCGGCAAACTGGCGGTGCTGGTCGACAGCAGCAAGGTCGGCGAGCGCGCCGGGATGTTATTCAGCCAGGCCGGGCAAATTGACGTGGTGATCACCGGGAAACAGGCTGATGCCGCAATCCTCAAACAGCTTGAGGATCAGGGCGTCAGCGTGATCCGCGTTTAAAGATGCTGGCGGAAAAAGGCGACCGTCGCGGCCAGCGCCTCTGGCGTAATGCGATGGCGGACGCCCTTTTGCCAGACGCAGGTCAGCCTGGCGGTAAGATCGCCTTGCCGCAGCGCCTGCTCAAGACGGAAGGTCTCTTCCGGCGGCACCACATCGTCAGCGTCCCCATGCCAGAGCAACAGCGGCCGCCGGGCAAGGGACGCCAGCTGATGGCTGACATCCCATTCGCGGAGACTGTCAGCATCAAAGCCAGGCGAGGGAAACAGGGTTTGCGACAGCGAACGAAAATAGCCCGACCCCATCAGACAAGCGACGCTGTTCAGTTCGGGATGGTGCGTCATGATGCCCAGCGCCGTCATCCCTCCCATCGAGGCGCCAGCCACCGCCAGCCGCTCTCCCTCCAGCCATCCCTCGGCGATAATCGCCTCGCGCAGCGCGGGAAACTCCCTGAAATTCTGCTGCAGGATCGGCCAGAAGCGCTGCATCCGCCCGGCCTCGTCGCCCTGATAACGCGCCCCATGCTCCGGCGCATCCGGCATGATCACCCGGAAGCCCGCCTCGGCCAACGCCACCGCAAAGTAGCTGTAGACCAGCTTCGAGGAGGTAAAGCCATGATAAAAGACGATACAGGGCAAGGGTTTATCCAGACTCTCCTGCGGGCAGGCATGCAAAATTTCACCGCCGCCGAGGTTGCGCATTTCTAGTGCAATCATTTATCGTCTCCCTTCTCTATCGTGGTAAGGCGTCATGGGAAAATTCATTCACCGGGCAACCCAGTTTGCTACGATTCATAATGTTGAGAACCCGGTTACGCTTTCACAACATTTTCATTCGAAAATCGCGTCAGAGATAACAGTTCGGGAACATTCCCCGGCAATCCTGTTAAGGCTACCACTACACTATCACTATCAGGAAACGAGATATGGTTATGCGCAGGTTTTCACCGTGGTTACTGGCTATCGTCCTCAGCGGGTGTAGTGCCCTGCAGGGAACGCCGGAAGCCCCGCCGCCCGCCACCGACCATCCGCAGGAGATCCAGCGTAACCAGACGGCTGGCCTGCAGAAAATGGCCACGGTGAGTGTGCTGATGTACGGTTCGCCGATGGATGTCGAAGCGGCACTGAAGGCCAAAGCAGAAGCGGCCAAAGCCGATTACTACGTCATCATCATGATCGATGACACCATGGTACCCGGCCAGTGGTATTCGCAGGCGATCCTCTATCGTCGATGACGAGGCGGCGTCTTTAAATCTGCTTTACACAGCTTTGCGTCCATTCACGTTCTCCTGTGCATAATAACGTTCGGCCAGCCACCTGGCAGGACGTTAGCAACGGACTGCCCTTGGGACTACGTGAAATGGAGCTGACGATGAAACGATCTTTTACCCTACCCAGCCTGCTGTTTACCGCTGCGACGGCCAATACGTCCGCGCAGTCAGCCGAATTCGCCAGCGCGGATTGCGTCACTGGCCTGAATGAAATCGGTCTGATCTCCGTCACTAATCTTTCCGGCAGCCAACAGGATGTGGAGCACGCCATTGCCCGCAAAGCGGACGAGCAAGGCGCCTCCTGGTATCGCATTATTCAGATGTACGAAGAACAACAGCCGGACAGCTGGCGCGTTCAGGCCATTCTCTACGCCTGAGGCGCCTGGCGCCCTCGCCCCATGGCCCGCAGCAGCAGGTCGTCGAGGGTCGGCGCATCAAGACGCATGCCGCCGCGGGTGTCGAGCATCATCCGACACCAGGCTTCAGCCAGCGGCGGCGAAGCGTGGCGCAGCATCTGCGCCCCCGCGCCAAGACGATAGACCAGCCGGGCAATCTCTCTCCCCTGCTCTTCGGCGGGCCGTCTCAGCAGCTGCTGCAGTTGACGCCACGCGCGGTCGAGATGGCGATTCTGTCCTTTCACCTCCGCGCACTCTGCCGCCAGCAGCTCCATCGCCGCCGGCTGCTTGCTGAGCACCCGCATGACATCGAGACACATAATGTTGCCGGAACCTTCCCAGATGCTGTTGACCGGCATCTCACGGTAGAGGCGCGGGAGTTCGCTCTCCTCGCAATAGCCGATGCCGCCGAGCACTTCCATCGCCTCGGCGACAAACGGGATGCCGGCCTTACAGATGGCAAACTTGGCCGCCGGCGTAAACAGGCGCGCCCATGCGCTTTCCCGGGCATCCTCCCGACGGTCCCAGGCGCGAGCCAGGCGAAACAGAAAGGCGGTTTGCCCCTCCAGACGCAGCGCCATTTGCCCCAGCAGCTGGCGCATCATCGGCTGATCGACCAGGTTTTTGCCAAACGCCTGACGCTGTAGCGCGTGATACAGCGCCACCGAGAAGGCGCGACGCATCAGGGCATGGCTGCCCAGCGCGCAGTCAAAGCGGGTCAGGCCGCCCATCCTGAGGATCTGCCGCACGCCGTCGCCCTCTTCGCCCACCAGCCAGCCGCAGGCATCATAAAACTCCACTTCACTGCTGGCGTTGGAGCGGTTGCCGAGCTTCTCTTTTAAGCGTTCAAGACGCACGCCGTTGCGCTGCCCGTCGGGCAGCAGACGCGGCACAAAGAAGCACGACAGTCCCGCGGGGGCCTGGGCCAGCACCAGGTGGGCATCGCTCTGCGGCACTGAGAAGAACCACTTGTGTCCCACCAGCCGGTAAAACCCTTCCGCCGTTTTCTCCGCGCGGGTGGTATTGCTCAGCACATCGGAGCCCCCTTGCTTCTCGGTCATCCCCATGCCGATCAGCAGGCCGCGCTTCTGGCCGCCAGGCGCGAGGTGGGGATCGTAACGGTCGCTCAGCAGCGGCGACAGCCAGTCGCGAAAGGGCGCGGGCAGGGCGTGCTGCAGCAGGGGCGTCGCGGCGAAGGTCATGGTAATCGGGCACAACGTCCCGGCCTCCACCTGGGCATGAAGCAGAAAGCGGGCGGCACGCGCCACAAACGCGCTTTCGCGGGCATCCTCCTGCCAGGCGAGGTTATGCACCCGGTTCGCGCACAGCCCCTGCATCAGCAGGTGCCAGGCGGGATGGAAGCGTACGTCGTCCAGCCGGGCGCCAGTGGCGTCATAGCGCAGCAGCTCCGGTGGGTTACTGTTGGCCAGGCGTCCCAGCTCCAGCGATTCGGCGGTCCCCAGCTGCTGGCCAATGCTGGCGAGCAGATCGCCATCCCAGCCGGCGCCTTCGCGGACCACCGCTTCACGCAAGGCGGTATCGGACAGGAAAAGATTGCTGTTATTCAGCGGAGTCGGTTGATTAAAAACGGTGTGCGTTTGCCAGTGCATCGTGTCTCCCTCCATCAATGGCGATAGCCATAAGTATGGTTTTCCAGGGGGATTCTCGCCCGCGAAAGCGGTCACAAAAAAGCCATCCCGGAGGATGGCTTTTTTGGATTCGTCGACGGTTCAGCTTAGCTGCGCTGGCGCACCGCTTCAAACAGGCAGATGCCGGTGGCCACCGAGACGTTCAGCGAGGAGACGCTACCCGCCATCGGGATGCTGATCAGCTCATCGCAGTGCTCGCGGGTCAGACGACGCATACCTTCACCTTCAGCGCCCATCACCAGCGCCATCGGGCCGGTCATTTTGCTCTGGAACAGCGTATGGTCGGCTTCGCCAGCGGTCCCGACGATCCAGACGTTCGCTTCCTGCAGCAGACGCATGGTACGCGCCAGGTTGGTCACGCGGATCAGCGGGACGTTCTCCGCCGCGCCGCAGGCCACTTTCTTCGCCGTCGCATTCAGCTGAGCGGAACGATCTTTTGGCACGATCACCGCATGCACACCAGCGGCATCAGCGCTACGCAGGCAGGCGCCGAGGTTGTGCGGATCGGTTACGCCGTCGAGGATCAGCAGGAACGGCTGATCGTGCTGCGCCAGCAGATCCGGCAGATCGTTCTCCTGATACTGACGTCCTGGCTTCACGCGGGCAATGATCCCCTGATGCACCGCGCCTTCGCTCTTCTCATCGAGGAACTGGCGGTTGGCCACCTGAATCACCACGCCCTGCGCTTCCAGGGCATGGATCAGCGGCAGCAGGCGCTTATCCTCACGGCCTTTCAGAATATAAACTTCCTGAAAACGCTCAGGTGCGCGTTCCAGCAGTGCCTGCACCGCATGGATGCCGTAAATCATTTCACTCATTGATGTACTCGTTTTAGGTTCTGTTATCCGTCCCCTTCACCCCGTTCTGCGCCAGCAGACTGCTGGGGTGAAGGGACGTCAATCACTCGGCGATTTTCTTCTTTGCCGCGCGCTTGGCTTTGGTCGCGGCGGCGATTTTCTGTGTTTTCGCCGACGGTTTTTTCGCTTTCTTCTCGCCTTTGGGCTTCGCTTTAGCCTGGTCTTTTTCTTTGCGGAACGCGCTATCCGGCTCGAAGTTCACCTGTTTACCCACCTGGCGGCGACGGCCACCCGGTTTGCCAGAGGTGCTCTTTTTCGCTTTCTCACGGGCGGTTTTGCCAACATTACGCGGCGCACGCTCGCTGGAAATCAGGCTGAAATCAATCTTACGCTCATCCATGTTGACGGCTTCCACGCGGACTTCCACGCGGTCACCCAGACGATAAGTCTGGCCGCCGGACTCGCCGATCAGCCGCTGGCCAACCTGGTCAAAACGGTAATAGTCGTTATCCAGGGAGGAGACATGCACCAGACCATCGATAAACAGATCGTTCAGGCGGACAAAGAAGCCAAAGCCGGTCACGCTGGCGATGACACCGGAGAAGGTGTTGCCCACCTGATCCTGCATGAAGTCGCACTTCAGCCAGTCGGACACTTCACGCGTCGCTTCGTCGGCGCGGCGCTCGGTCATCGAACAGTGCTGGCCCAGCTGGAGCATCTCTTCCATGCTGTAGTGCCAGCCGCCGGTCTCGGTGCTATTCCCTTTATGTCCCTGCTCTTTTGCCAGCAGATACTTGATGGCGCGGTGTAGCGACAGATCCGGGTAGCGGCGAATCGGCGAGGTGAAGTGGGCGTATGACTGCAGCGCCAGGCCAAAGTGGCCACGGTTTTCCGGATCGTAGACCGCCTGCTTCATGGAGCGCAGGAGCATCGTTTGCAGCATTTCGGCATCCGGACGATCGGCAATGGAGGTCAACAGTTCGGCGTAATCGCGCGGCTCCGGCTTGTTGCCGCCCGGCAGCTCCAGTCCCAGCTCAGCCAGCACGGTACGGAACGAGGTAATCGCTTCGGTGCTTGGCTTATCGTGGATACGGAACAGTGCCGGCTCCTGCGCTTTCTCAACGAAACGCGCGGCGGAGATGTTCGCCAGGATCATACACTCTTCAATCAGCTTATGCGCATCGTTACGCTGAGTCTGTTCGATACGCTCAATACGGCGTTCGGCATTGAAGATGAATTTAGCTTCTTCACTTTCAAATGAGATACCGCCGCGCTCTTCGCGGGCGCTCTCCAGCACTTTGTAGAGGTTATGCAGCTCTTCAATATGCTTCACCAGCGGCGCGTAGTGTTCGCGCAGCTCCTGATCGCCCTGCAGCATATGCCACACTTTGGTGTAGGTCAGGCGAGCATGTGAACTCATCACCGCTTCATAGAACTTAAAGCCGGTCAGGCGGCCTTTTGACGAAATCGTCATCTCGCACACCATACACAGGCGATCGACCTGCGGGTTCAGCGAGCACAGGCCGTTCGACAGCACTTCCGGCAGCATCGGTACCACCTGCGACGGGAAGTAGACCGACGTCCCGCGGCTACGCGCTTCGCCGTCCAGCGGCGTACCAGGGCGCACATAGTAGCTCACGTCGGCGATAGCCACCCACAGACGCCAGCCGCCGCCGCGTTTCTTCTCGCAGTACACCGCGTCATCGAAGTCGCGGGCATCTTCGCCATCAATAGTGACCAGCGGCAGAGAGCGCAGATCGACGCGTCCGGCTTTCGCCTCTTCCGGCACCTGCTCTTTGAGGCCGGAAACTTGTTTTTCCACCGCCGGCGGCCAGACGTAAGGAATTTCATGGGTACGCAGCGCCATATCGACGGCCATGCCGGTGCCCATGTTGTCGCCCAGCACTTCGACGATTTTCCCGACCGCTTTGGTGCGGCGGGTTGGGCGCTGGGTCAGTTCGACCACCACCACGTAGCCCATCCGCGCGCCCATAATATCTTCAGGCGGGATCAGGATATCGAAGCTCAGGCGACTGTCGTCCGGGACGACGAAGCCGACACCAGCGTCGGTGAAGTAGCGGCCAACAATCTGGCTGGTTTTCGGTACCAGCACACGAACGATGCGCGCCTCGCGGCGGCCCTTACGGTCCGCACCCAGCGGCTGGGCCAGCACCTGGTCACCGTGAATACAGGTTTTCATCTGCTCTGACGACAGATACAGATCGTCCTTGCGCCCTTCAACGCGCAGGAATCCATAGCCATCACGGTGGCCAATAACGGTACCTTTGAGGAGATCAAGACGCTCCGGCAGCGCATAGCACTGGCGGCGTGTGAAGACCAGCTGACCGTCGCGCTCCATCGCGCGCAGGCGGCGGCGCAGCGCTTCTATTTGTTCTTCGCCCTCAATATTCAACTCGATGGCCAGCTCATCGCGGCTGGCAGGCTTTTCCCGTTTGGTTAAATGTTCGAGGATAAATTCCCGGCTCGGGATGGGATTAGCGTACTTCTCAGCTTCGCGTTCCTGGAATGGATCTTGTGACATATCGGTTCCTCCGTTGTCATCTCCGGCAGAGTGGCGTCACTCCACCAGTAATAATTTATAAAGCGGTTGATTCTTCTCAACCAAATCAGCCAGCGTATAGTTATCCAGCTCCTTGAGAAAACTCTGCGCGGCTTCAGCTAGCGCCTGTTTCAGACGACAGGCTGGTGTAATGTGGCAAAATTCGCTGCTGCAGTTGACCAGCGATAAGGGTTCAAGGTCGCGCACCACGTCGCCCACGCGGATCTGCCCTGCTGGTTTACCGAGGCGAATGCCCCCATTCTTCCCCCGCACGGCAGTCACGTAGCCCATGCGGCTTAACTGATTGATTATTTTAACCATATGATTACGGGAGACGCCATAGACCTCGGTCACTTCCGAGATGCTGGTCATGCGTCCTTCCGGCAGCGACGCCATATAAATCAGCGCGCGTAATCCGTAATCGGTGAAACTCGTTAACTGCACATAAACCTCAGGGAAAAGAAAACAGGGTATGTCGAGCGACATCATTATTATTGATGATAAACCAGCCAGCGCTCAGGCCGCTAATTTATTTGAAATGGGGCGGGCGAACAGCAAAAACAAGGGCGCCCGAACGGCGCCCCTTGAGAGTGATTACGCGTCGAACGGGTCGCGCAGAATCATGGTCTCGGTACGGTCTGGACCAGTAGAGATGATATCCACCGGCACGCCGGTCAGCTCTTCAATACGAGCGATGTAGTTCAGCGCTGCCTGCGGCAGACCGCTGCGCTCTTTCACGCCAAAGGTGGTTTCGGACCAGCCCGGCATGGTTTCGTAGATAGGCTCGATACCTTCCCAGTTGTCGGCAGCCAGCGGAGTGGTGGTCACTTCACGGCCGTCCGGCATACGGTAGCCGACGCAGATTTTCACTTCTTTCAGGCCGTCGAGGACGTCCAGTTTAGTCAGGCAGAAGCCGGACAGGGAGTTAATCTGCACCGCGCGGCGTACTGCAACCGCGTCCAGCCAGCCGGTACGACGACGACGACCGGTGGTGGCGCCGAATTCGTTACCCTGCTTGCAGAGGAACTCGCCAGTTTCATCAAACAGCTCGGTCGGGAACGGACCCGCGCCTACGCGAGTCGAGTAAGCTTTGATGATACCCAGTACGTAATCCACATAACGCGGACCCAGGCCAGAACCGGTCGCCACGCCACCAGCTGTGGTGTTGGAGGAAGTTACGTACGGATAGGTACCGTGGTCGATATCCAGCAGGGTACCCTGCGCGCCTTCGAACATCACGAAGTCGCCGCGCTTACGCGCCTGATCCAGCAGATCGGAAACATCAACGACCATGCTGGTGAGGATGTCGGCAATCGCCATGACATCGTCCAGCACTTTCTGGTAGTCAACCGCTTCTGCTTTGTAGAAGTTCACCAACTGGAAGTTGTGATATTCCATCACTTCTTTCAGTTTGTCAGCGAAGGTGGCTTTATCAAACAGGTCGCCAACGCGCAGACCGCGACGAGCAACTTTATCTTCGTAAGCCGGGCCGATACCGCGACCGGTCGTACCGATAGCTTTCGCACCGCGTGCTTTCTCACGTGCGACGTCCAGCGCCACGTGATAGTCGAGGATAAGCGGGCAGGCTTCGGACAGCAGCAGACGCTCACGAACAGGGATACCACGGTCTTCCAGACCTTTCATCTCTTTCATCAGCGCAGCCGGAGACAGCACAACACCGTTACCGATGATGCTGGTTACATTCTCACGGAGAATACCTGATGGAATAAGATGGAGGACGGTTTTTTCACCGTTGATTACGAGAGTATGGCCTGCGTTATGGCCACCCTGGTAGCGCACAACATATTTAGCCCGTTCTGTCAGGAGATCGACGATCTTCCCTTTACCTTCGTCACCCCATTGGGTGCCCAGTACGACGACGTTGTTACCCATTTTTCAAAATCACCGTTTGCTTAAAAATGGATTCTACCATCGCTTTTTCAGAGTTACAGCACTTTTTGCATCCAAAATAAGGCAAATCCGACCACTTTTTGATCAGCCAATCGATTTCCTCAACATGTAGTAGATCACAATCCCTGCAACCACAAGTCCGCCGCCAAAGCGGCGCAATAAATTATCCGGTAACTGGCTCAGGCTGGCGACCATTTTGCGCCAGGCGCGAGGATAGAGCAGCGGGCCGAGCCCTTCGAGTACTAAAACCAGCGCCAGCGCCAGCCAAATGGTGGAGTTCATTATCAACCCTAATTGAAAAGTATTATCGTCGCCCTCGCGGGCGTCATCGGCCAGCATGGTGAATTCATTCACTCATTTCATATTGTCCCGTATTTCATCTTCATTATGAACTGGCAAGGTGAAACAAAATTCACAACTAATTGTATTGCTCCATATTTTTTAAATTGTAACTATGCCGTCGCGTACTACAACCCGGTACGTCTACATAATCAGGAAGATTATCATGAGAGAATTAACCGCGTTTGAAATCGAAAATGTGAGCGGCGCAGGCTGGTTGCAGGATGGCCTGGCTTCCTTAGGCAGCAAGGTCGGCGCCGCCGCATGGACGATGGGTACCGATGCCCTGAGCATCAACCTGCCGCTGATTGGCACCCTCAATCTGGCCGACCTGGCGCCAGACCTGGGCAAAACCCTGGGCGAAAGCGTTGGGTCGACTATCGGTGGCACCATCGAAAGTGCGCTGGCGAGCCTGCCGGTGATCGGTGGCCTGCTGAACAAACTGCTCGGCAACTAATTCACGCCCCCGCAGTATGAAAAAAGGCGCCTGAAACAGGCGCCTTTTCGCGTTAGCACTTCAGGCTTACACCCTCTGCGGCTTATTTACGCGCCGAATCCGGTGAACGCATATAGCGGAAGAAATCACTGTCCGGGCTCAGGACCATCACATCCTGGTTGCTCTGGAAGCTCTTCTCATAGGCACGCAGGCTACGGATAAAGGAGTAGAAGCCTGGATCCTGGCTGAACGCGTCGGCAAACAGTTTTGCCGATTCCGCATCGCCTTCACCACGCAGGATACGACCCTGGCGCTCGGCTTCCGCCAGCGTCTTGGTGACTTCATAGTCTGCGGTCGCGCGCAGTTTCTCAGCTTCTTCCTGACCCTGTGAACGGTGGCGACGAGCAACCGCTTCACGCTCCGCGCGCATACGGTTATAAATCGCTTCCGACACTTCTGCCGGCAGGTTGATCTGTTTGATACGCACGTCGACAACTTCGATACCCAGCGCCGCCATACTGTTCGGGTTGATCACCTGCACTTTGCCGTTGGTTTCCGCTTCCACCCGCTCAGCGGCTTTGGCGATAGCGTCATCAGCCGCCGGGGTGCTGACCTCGTCTTCCGTGCCAGCAGAACCCGAGTTCAGCGCATCGCGCACTTCCAGCGTCAGGCGGCCACGGGAGTCGGTGACGATGTCTTTCACATCCAGACGACCAATTTCAGAACGCAGACGGTCAGAGAATTTACGCTTCAGCAGCACCTCGGCCTGGGAGACGTCGCCGCCGCCGGTTGCCAGGTAGTAACGGCTGAAGTCACTGATGCGCCACTTGATATAGGAGTCGACGATCAGGTCTTTTTTCTCTTTGGTCACAAAACGGTCAGCCTGGTTGTCCATGGTCTGGATACGCGCATCCAGCATCTTCACCGATTCGATAAACGGGATCTTGAAGTGCAGGCCCGGCGCATACACCAGCGGCTTGTTTTCGTCGTCGCGCAGAACTTTACCGAAACGCAGCGTAATCCCGCGCTCGCCTTCCTTTACGACAAAGACTGACATGTAGAGCACTACCAGCACGATGACAATGATCGCGATAACAGATTTACGCATCGTTATTCCCCCTGACGCTGGTAGTCGTTACGCTGCGCGTTAGCGCGGCGTTGGTCCATAATGCTACCCCCGGTTGAGCTCGAGGTTGATGAGGTGCTGGCGCTGCCTGTGCTGGATGCAGGTGGCAGACGCAGCAGATCGCTGGCGTCACTGCTATCGCTCTTTGCTGCCGGCGCGGCGGCGCCTTTCAGCATCTGGTCAAGCGGCAGAACCATCAGATTGCCGTTTTTGCTGTCATTGACCAGCACTTTACGGGTGTGGCTCAGCACTTTTTCCATGGTTTCGATATACAGACGCTCGCGGGTAATTTCCGGCGCGGCTTTGTATTCCGGCAGGAGCTTAGCAAAGCGAGCCACTTCACCCTGGGCTTCCAGGACGGTCTGGGTCTTGTAGGCACGCGCCTCTTCAAGGATACGCTGCGCCTGGCCATTCGCCCGCGGCTGTACTTCGTTGGTATAAGCTTCCGCTTCACGGATGTACTGCTGCTCGTTCTCACGCGCGGCAATGGCATCGTCAAACGCCGCCTTCACCTCTTCCGGCGGACGTGCCGTCTGGAAGTTGACGTCAAGCAGGGTGATCCCCATGTTGTACGGGCGGATAGTCTCTTCCAGCTCGCGCTGGGTATCGCTACGGATCACAGTACGACCTTCGGTCAGAATGCGATCCATAGTGTATTTGCCGATCACGCCGCGCAGCGCGCTGTCAGTCGCCTGACGCAGACTGTCATCCGCGCTGGTAACGCTAAACAGATAGCGTTCCGGATCGGTGACGCGGTACTGCACGTTCATCTCAACGCGCACGACGTTTTCGTCAGAGGTCAGCATGACGCCGGAAGCGGCCAGTTCACGTACCGACTCCACGTTCACCGCCTGAACGTTATCGATAAAGGTCGGTTTCCAGTTCAGGCCTGGCTCAACCAGATGGCTGAACTTACCAAAACGGGTCACGACGCCGCGTTCGGCTTCTTTAATGGTATAAAAACCGCTGGCCGCCCAGATAATCACTGCCGCCGCGGCAACGATGCCGACAATACGCCCGCCCATCGGTCCGCGAGGGGTCTGCGCGTTATTACCACCGCCCAGTCCGCCCTTGCCGCCGCCGAGCCCGCCAAGTTTTTTACTTAACTTGCGGAAGATATCATCCAGATCCGGCGGCCCCTGCTCGCGACCACCTTTGTTGCCATTTCCCTCAGAGTTGCCGCCAGGTTTGCTGCTCCCCCACGGGTCGCGGTCCTGTCCGTTATTACCGGGCTGATTCCACGCCATGTATATGCTCCATATTTGTTTTTGATATCCCCACAGGGGTCAATATCTTCAGGCAAGCTGCAAGGTTAAACCACATAGTCAACAAGCGTTGGCTCTTGCTTACAGAGGCGCCGCCAGTCAACGATCGGCATGCGCACCTGCAGACTCACGCTGCCGTCATCCTCCATCCACTCTTTTTCTATCGCCTGAAGCTGATAGAAACGGCTTCTCAGTCGCCCTTCTTTCGGCGGTAAGCGCAGCGTATGCTGGGCCACTTCACCGGAAAGACGTTCCGTTAATGCCTGAAAAAGCAGTGGTACGCCAACCCCGGTCTGGGCTGAAAGCCAGACCCGAATCGGTTTATTTTCATCGTCGCGATCGATGCGCGGTTCAAAATCGTCAAGCATGTCGATTTTGTTCATCACCATCAGCGCGGGGATCTCATCGGCTTCAATCTCAGCGAGAACCGTATTTACCGCATCAATGTTTTCCTGCACACGGACATCCGCCGCGTCAATCACATGCAGCAGCAGCGTCGCCTGACGCGTCTCCTGCAACGTCGCTTTAAACGCGGCTACCAGATCGTGCGGCAGATGGCGAATAAAGCCGACGGTATCGGCCAGTACCGTTTCGCCGACGTCAGGGACGTCAATGCGGCGCAGCGTCGGGTCCAGGGTGGCGAACAGCTGGTTCGCGGCATAGACCTCGGCAGCGGTGATCTGGTTAAAGAGCGTTGATTTTCCGGCGTTGGTGTAGCCCACCAGCGACACGGTTGGAATATCGGCTTTCGCGCGCGACCGCCGCCCCTGCTCACGCTGTTTCTCAACTTTTTCCAGTCGCGACAGGATCTGCATGATGCGGTTACGCAATAAACGACGGTCGGTTTCGAGCTGGGTTTCACCCGGGCCACGCAAACCAATCCCGCCTTTCTGTCTTTCAAGGTGGGTCCAGCCGCGGACGAGACGGGTTGCCATATGGCGCAACTGCGCCAGCTCAACCTGCAGTTTCCCTTCATGGGTGCGCGCGCGCTGGGCGAAAATATCTAAAATAAGACCGGTGCGATCGATAACCCGGCATTCGCACAGACGTTCCAGGTTGCGTTCTTGCGCCGGACTCAGGGCATGATCGAAGAGCACGACCGACGCGCCGGTCGCTTTAACGGCTTCCGCAATTTCGACTGCCTTACCTTCACCAACAAAATACTTCGGGTGCGGTGCTTTACGGCTACCGGTAATCACCTGCATTGCTTCGACACCGGCGGAAGAGGCCAGAGTTTCAAACTCCTGGAGATCTTCCATATCTTTGTCTTGCGAAAAATAGATGTGTACCAGTACCGCCTGCTCACCGGCGTCATAACGGTCAAACAAGCGTAAACCCCTTATAAAATACCAGCGGGGAACACAGAAAACCTGGCTCCCCGGCGTGGAAAAACAGCACTGGCCTTATTCGGCGTCGTCGCTGTCTTGTTGCGGCGCAGAAGAGCCCTGCGCGCTACCACCGTGGTGATAGTTACTGGAACCGCCGCCAGCATTATTGCTGTGGTGAGACACCGGGCGAGACGGGACAACAGTAGAAATTGCGTGCTTATAGACCATCTGGCTGACCGTGTTCTTCAACAGGATCACGAACTGATCGAAAGACTCAATTTGCCCTTGCAGCTTGATACCATTCACCAAATAAATAGAAACCGGAACGCGTTCCCGACGCAAAGCGTTCAGGAACGGATCTTGTAAAGATTGCCCCTTAGCCATTCTCTCTTTTCCTTATATGTATGCTTGTTTTGTACTCAGAACCTTACGATTCTTAAAAAAAATTACGCACGATACCGTTCAATTGTACACGTTCAGTTCTGGCTCGCACCAACAACCTGTAATACTTTGTTGAGCGCTTGTTCAGGTTGTTCACTGTCTAACCAGTGCACACCTTCCCAACCGCGCAGCCAGGTGACCTGACGTTTGGCTAACTGTCTCGTGGCGCAAACACCTCGATAAACCATCTCATCATAAGGGATCTCGCCATTGAGGTATGACCACATCTGGCGGTATCCAACACAACGGATGGAAGGCATATCCGTATGCAAATCTCCGCGGGCAAAAAGCGCCCGTACTTCTGCTTCAAAACCTGAAGCTAACATCTGATGAAAACGCTGTTCTATGCGTTGATGGAGCAGTTCACGGCTCGCCGGGGCGATGGCGAACTGATGCACCTGATATGGCAGAGCGTCTCCTGACGTTTGCGTCAGTTCCGTTAAAGTTTTACCCGAAATGAAAAAAACTTCCAGTGCCCGGGAAAGCCTTTGCGGATCATTTGGATGAATACGCGCAGCAGCCACGGGATCAATTTCCTGTAATTGCTGATGTAACGCGTTCCACCCCTGCTCTGCGGCCTGCTGCTCAATCCGCGCTCTGACCTCTGGGTCAGCCGACGGTAAGGGCGACAATCCTTCCAGCAACGCTTTGAAATACAACATCGTTCCGCCGACTAACAGCGGAATACGCCCGGCGGCGACAATATCGGCCATCGCCGCCAGCGCGTCGCGGCGAAAATCAGCCGCGGAATAGGCTTCTGCGGGATCCAAAATATCCAGCAGCCGGTGCGGCGCAGCGCTAAGCTCCGCGGCATCCGGTTTGGCAGTGCCAATATCCATTCCCCGATAAATGAGGGCGGAATCAACACTAATCAACTCTACTGGCAAAACTTTACGTAAGGCTATCGCCAGCGCGGTTTTACCTGAGGCCGTCGGGCCCATTAAAAAAATTGCCTTGGGCAGGCTCGCCTCGGTTACATCATTCATCTTTCAGGGCATTCATCGCCGAATGGAGATCTACAGGTTGTAACAGGCCACCCGGCGGCGTTTTCACCAGCTGCGGGCAAAGACGTTCGACGTCCGCCAGCAGCGCAATCGCCTGCGCCATATTCCATGACGCCTGTTCGCTCGTCAGATTACGCGCCATCCATTGGGCGATGTTGCCGACGTCGAATGCGTTTTGCTGCGCCAGGTAGCCTATCAGTTCAGGAATCAAGATTTGTAAATTTTGTTGTCTTAAGGGTAAAGGGACCGCGCGCACCGTCACGTGCAGGGCATCGGTATGAAGCTCGATCCCCAACTGCGTCAGCGCCGACTGCGCAGCGGCCAGCGCCCGCTTCTCCCCTTCCGTGACTTTTAACCGCAACGGGATCAGCAGCGGCTGGGCACATACCGCTTCCGTACCCGGCGTCAACTGCGCCTGGCGCAGCCAGCGCTCGGCAACGGTCAACGACAGCAGCGCCAGACTGCCCTCGCGCTCCAGCAGCGCGCAATCGCCGCCGACAATCGTCAGCACTCTGCCAAAACTCTGACTGTGACCAGCCAGTTCCGCCGGGGCGGCGGACGGCTGCGCGGGTCGCGGAGCGGCGGGCGTGTCGAGCAACTGACGATAAAGCGCGCCCTGCTGCTTCTGGTAACCGGGCTGCGCATGCGGCCAGCTCGCGCCGCCAGAACTGCCGCCGGAGGCAGCCGGCTCACGCGACGATGTGATGCTGAATCGGGTTGCCGCTTCACGCGCTTCCGACGGCCGAGCAAACTGGTTGCCGCCTGCGGCGATGCGATTCTCCGGCATCTGGCGCGGCGTCGGCGGGTCGTCTTTTTCCGCCAGCGGCGCATCAAGCTGTTGCTGCAGCACGCTCAGTACGCCCTGGTAGATAAAGTCATGCACCAGGCGAGACTGATGGAAACGCACCTCATGCTTGGCCGGATGAACGTTCACATCCACCTGATGGGGAGCGATCTCCAGATACAGCACAAACGCCGGCTGCTGATCGGCGCCCAGCTTGTCTTCACAGGCCTGGCGGATAGCATGATTGATCAGCCGGTCGCGCATCATCCGGCCGTTGACGTAACAGTACTGAATTTCCGCCAGCGCCGGGGTGGTATGGAGCGGATCGGCAACCCAGCCGCGCAGGGTCAGATCGCCATGCTGCCACTCGATCGCCAGCGCATGTTCGAGAAAAGCGGCGCCGCAAATGGTTCCCAGCCGCCGCTCCCGCTGGCCATCCTGCGCCACTGCCCGATACTGTCGTATCACCTTACCGTTATGGTTGAGGTTAATGGTGACGTCGAAGCGCGCCAGCGCAATGCGGCGCACCACCTCGTCAATGTGGCCGAACTCGGTTTTTTCGGTGCGCATAAATTTGCGCCGCGCCGGCGTGTTGTAGAACAGATCGAGGACTTCCAGGGTGGTGCCGACCGGGTGCGCCGCCGGCTTCACCGTTACCGCCTGATCGCGGCCTTCGGCATAAGCTTGCCAGGCTTCCTGCTGCTCCGCCGTGCGCGAAGTCAGCGTTAAGCGCGCCACCGAACTGATACTGGCCAGCGCTTCGCCGCGAAAGCCGAGGCTGATAATCGCCTCCAGATCGTCAAGCGAGGCGATCTTGCTGGTCGCATGACGGGCCAGGGCCAACGCCAGCTCGTCTTTTTTGATGCCACTGCCGTTATCGCGGATGCGAATGAGCTTCGCGCCGCCGCGTTCGATATCAATGTCAATCCGCGTAGCGCCAGCATCAAGGCTGTTCTCAACCAGCTCTTTCACCACCGACGCGGGCCGCTCCACCACTTCGCCGGCGGCAATCTGGTTGGCGAGCTGCGGCGGCAGAACCTGAATCGGCATCCCCTGCTCCTTAGTTAATCAACATCCCGCCTGGCGCTGCGGCGCTGGCGGTCTGCGCCGCCTCGCCGCGAGGCGCCGATTGCAGCGGATGCTGCATAAAGTAGTTGCGCAGGCCGTTATAAATCGCCTCCGCAATCTGCTCCTGGTAATCATCGCTCCCCAGCAGCCGCTCTTCACCGTTGTTACTGATAAAGCCCGTTTCCACGAGGATCGACGGGATATCCGGCGAGCGCAATACACCGAGGCTGGCATGCTCCGGGCGGCGTTTGTGCAGGTTGCCAATGCGCTGCAGCTGGCTCAGCACGTTGGTCGCCACATCGTAGCCGACGCGCTGGGAATGACCGAACTGCAGATCCAGCACCGCCTGGCTCAGGTAGGGGTCGGCCTGGCTGTTCGCCAGCACGTCGCCTGCCCCGCCGAGCAGTTCAGACTGCTTCTCATGCTGCTCGAGCCAACCGGCCATTTCGCTGTTGGCGCGACGGTTCGAGAGCACCCACACCGAGGCGCCGGTCGCATCGCGGTTTGGCGCGGCATCAGCATGGATAGAGACGAGGAAGTTGGCGTTTTGCTTACGCGCTACGTCAGAGCGGCCCATCACCGAAATAAAGTAATCTCCGTCGCGGGTCAGCACCGGCTTAAACTGCGGATCGGCGTTCAGTAACGCCCGCAGCTTGCGCGCGATAGCGATAGTGACGTTCTTCTCTTTGGTGCCATTCGGACCAATTGCGCCAGGATCCTGACCGCCGTGTCCGGCATCGATGGCGATAATCACCTTATCATCCGCCGACACCGTACGGGCCGCCGGGCGAGTCACGGTCTGATTGTTGGTCATCGCCGGCTGGGAGGAGGTCATCGCCGTCTGCCGTTCATGACCCGACGAGCTGAACGGGTTACGCCCTGACGTCGCCGTCCGGGAAGGCATCACTGGCGGCGGGTCAGCCCGTTTCACCACCACAGGCGGCGGTGGCGGTGGCGGTGGCGGCGGTGCGTCGGCGTTGATGGTAAAGACCACCGTGTAATTCGCCCCGTTCTGCTGCTTCACCGCTCGCGTTTTACCATCTTCCGTCAAATCCACCAGCAGACGCAGCGTCTGCGTATCCTGCGGCGTACCGGCGCGAATACTCTTCACCAGGTTGCTGCCGCTAAACTGCAGCGGTAGTCCCTGCAATACGCCGGTCTGCTTGATATCCAGCGCGACCAGACGTTTACCCTGTGGGGTAAAGGAGTACTCCGGCTCACCGACAAAACTTAGGGTAATACGGGCCTGCTGGTCTCCGTTGGAGACCTGGATATCGGATAAACTCGCCGCAGTGGCGTGAAGACTCGAGAGCATTAGCGCAGCGGCAAGCCAGGTGGTTATGCGATACTTCATCCCGTCATCCTTCAGGCTAAATGGCTAAACGCGCCAGTAAAGATTCACCCCGTGAGGAGATCGCGGTAATACGCGCCTCACGCCCTTGTGCCTGGTAATCAAGGTGAATTTCAACATCCGGGTCAGGCAGGACACCTGCGCCTTGCTGCGGCCATTCCACCAGGCAGATGGCATCGTCGGCAAAATAATCACGGATCCCCATAAATTCGAGCTCCTCAGGATCCGCCAGTCGGTAGAGATCGAAGTGATATACCATCAGATTCTCGAGGGTATACGGCTCCACCAGGGTATAGGTTGGGCTTTTGACATTGCCGCGGTGACCGAGCGCCTGCAAAAATCCGCGGCTGAAGGTCGTTTTCCCCGCGCCTAAATCACCATACAGATAAATCACGGTGGCGCCGGTACAGGCCTGCGCGATGCGGTCGCCAAGGGCCAGCGTGGCCTGCTCATCGGGTAAAGGAATCACTCGGTTAATCATGGTCTACGTCAATCACATCCGGGTTAACAACACGCCTGAGCGTGGAAAAGAGATCGGTCGCCAGCATACCGCGGGTGCCCTCGCGAGCGGCCACCCGGTCGGCGGCATCGCCATGAGCGACGCACCCGGCACAGGCTGCATCATACGGCGTCAGGTGCTGTCCTAACAATGCGGCAATAATGCCGGTAAGCACATCGCCCATCCCGCCGCTGGCCATCCCGGCATTGCCGGCATCGATAATGCCCATCGCCCCGCTTTCACTGGCCACCACCGTGCCTGCGCCTTTCAGCACAACCACGCCACCATACCGTTTTACCAGACGCTGCGCAGAAAGTAAGCGATCGCTTTCAATTTCTGCCACGCTAACGTTCAGCAGACGGGCCGCTTCGCCGGGGTGCGGCGTTAACACGCGATTGTGACGTTTATCGGGATTGAATGCCAGCAGGTTCAGCGCGTCAGCGTCCCAGACCATCGGTTTGTTAAAACTTTCCACCGTGCGCAGGGCGCTGCGCCCCCATTCGCGCTGCCCCAGACCCGGGCCAATCGCCACCACATCAGCCCATTCCAGCGCGGCTTTCAGGGTCTGGGGCGTCAGTTCATCTACCATTAATTCCGGCCGCACGGTGACAATGGGCGCCACGTTCTCCGGGTGAGTAAGCACTCGCACCAGCCCTGCACCGCTGCGTAGGGCCGCTTCACCGCACATACGGATAGCGCCTGCTGTGCCGCGATCGCCGCCGACAATCACCAGCTTGCCGTGATCGCCCTTATGGGAGGTGGCCCGCCGCGGCGGCAGCCAGTCGGCGAGGTGGGCGGCGCAAAACCGCGTCAGGGGAGTACTTTGCCCGGCGAGCCAGCGCTCGAGCCCAAGGGCATGATGATGGAGATGCCCGACGACATCCCGCGCCTTGCCGGTCAGCAGCCCGGGTTTGAGGGCGATAAAGGTCAGGGTGTGGTCGGCCTGAACCACTGCACCTGGGGTCGCGCCGGTCTGCGCATTCAGGCCGGAAGGGATATCCAGCGCCACCACCGGCGCCGGGTGGTGGTTCGCCTGGTGGATGAGCGCCGCGACGGGATCGCGCGGCGCACTGCGCAGACCGGTGCCGAGCAGGCCATCAATAATCAGTGAGATATCGTCGGGCCACGGGATAGTCGCCGCATGGATCACGCCGCCGGCGTTAAGCCACGCCTCCCGCGCCGCCTGCGCCTCTTCCGGCAGCGGGCTGTCACTCTCTACCGCCAGCAGCGTCACCCGCCGCCCCGCGGCCTGTGCCAGACGCGCGACAACATATCCGTCGCCGCCGTTGTTGCCATGTCCGCAGAGGATCAGCCAGTGCGCGCTGGCGGGATAAGCGCGGCTGGCCAGCTGAAAGGCCGCCTCGCCCGCGCGCTGCATCAGTTCGAACAGCGTCAGCCCCAGGCTGTCCGCCGCCTCTCGTTCGGCCAGGCGCAGCGCCTCCGCAGGCCAAATGTTGTATGGTATACTGTCAGGGTTTTTCGTCATTGTATGGTCCATCATGTCACAGCCCCTCGATCTCGTTCAGTTAGCGCAACAAATCAAACAGTGGGGCACAGAGCTCGGGTTCCAGCAGGTGGGTATCGCCGATACCGACCTCAGCGCTAGTGAACCCAAACTGCAGGCATGGCTGGATAAACAATACCACGGCGAAATGGAGTGGATGGCCCGTCACGGTATGATGCGCGCCCGTCCCCACGAACTGCTGCCCGGTACGTTACGCGTTATCAGCGTGCGGATGAACTATCTGCCCGCCAACGCCGCCTTTGCCCGCACCCTGAAAGATCCCGCACTGGGTTACGTCAGCCGTTATGCCCTCGGGCGTGATTATCATAAGCTGCTACGTAATCGCCTGAAAAAACTGGGGGAGAAGATTCAGGAACAGTGTGCTTCGCTCAATTTTAGACCTTTTGTCGATTCCGCGCCTATCCTGGAGCGGCCAATCGCAGAAAAAGCGGGCCTTGGCTGGACAGGTAAGCACTCACTTATCTTAAGCCGCGACGCGGGATCATTCTTTTTCCTCGGCGAACTGCTGATCGATCTGCCTCTACCGGTCGACAGCCCGGTTGCGGAGGAGTGCGGACGCTGCGTCGCCTGCATGACCATCTGCCCCACCGGCGCCATCGTTGAGCCCTACACCGTCGACGCCCGGCGCTGCATCTCCTATCTCACCATTGAACTGGAAGGCTCTATCCCGGAGGAGTTCCGTCCGCTTATCGGCAACCGTATTTACGGTTGTGATGATTGTCAGTTGATCTGTCCGTGGAACCGTTTCTCACAGCTCACCGATGAAGAGGATTTCAGTCCACGCAAAGCGTTGCATGCGCCACCGCTGGTGGAGCTGTTCGCCTGGAGCGAAGCGTGGTTTCTGAAGGTAACCGAAGGGTCGGCGATTCGTCGCATTGGCCACCTGCGCTGGCTGCGCAATATCGCCGTCGCGCTGGGCAATGCGCCCTGGGATGAAGCCCATCTTCGCGCGCTGGAGAGTCGCCGGGGTGAGCACCCGCTTCTCGACGAGCACATCGAATGGGCTATCGCTGAGCAAATAAACAAGCGGAACGCCGACGCCGTCGAAGTACAACTGCCGAAAAAATTACGTCTGGTCAGGGTAGTAGAGAAAGGCTTGCCGCGCGACGCCTGATTCATTCACAGGCTGTGAATAAAATCTAAAACACATTGCGTTTCAAGGCGCAGACCGAGGTCAAGTGATCGGATTAACATTTCGAAATGAAATTTAATTGTTAAATTTCAATGGTATATAAAGATACTATTTACAAAGCGAAGCATTTACGCCGTCAAAGACGGAACGACAACCTGTGGATAACTCTGTTCACAGTATTTCTGGATATCAAATGAAAATCATCCCCGGCGCTGGATTGCACTGTGGATAAATAAGAGATGGAAGAAAATTTGGAGCGGGAAACGAGACTCGAACTCGCGACCCCGACCTTGGCAAGGTCGTGCTCTACCAACTGAGCTATTCCCGCTTAATCATCGTCATTCAAGCTACCGTGTAGCAACCTGAATACTGCGACTGGTGTGGTATGTCTTTCAAATTTTGGAGCGGGAAACGAGACTCG
>NZ_KV789843.1:115015-138066 GCF_001807705.1 Klebsiella sp. HMSC25G12
TGCTCTACCAACTGAGCTATTCCCGCTTAATCTTCGGCTTTCGCCTCGCATCTGCGAGTTGAAACCCTGTGATCAGGATGGTGCTTTCAAATTTTGGAGCGGGAAACGAGACTCGAACTCGCGACCCCGACCTTGGCAAGGTCGTGCTCTACCAACTGAGCTATTCCCGCGTTACTGCTTTTTTTGCCATATTTTGATGGCGTCGTAATTTGCATTTCTGCGTCGTTACGGGAGGCGCATTATACGAGAATTCGATGCCCCTGCAACCCCCTGACGATCACTTTTTTGCGTTTTTTGTTTAAATGGACATTTTCTCGCCACCTACGCCGCTGAATTGTATAAATAAGCGTCATAACGGGCAAAATTGCTTTTTCCGCCCGGCTGAATGACGCAAAATCGCTCGCATCATAGTGCGGTGGCGCGACGTATAACGTGGCCACCACGACGCCAAACAGGGAATTAGCATGAGAAAAGTCCTCACCGTCCTGCTGCTGAGCACGCTGGCCATCGGAACCGCGTCAGCCGAGACGCTCCATTTTGGCACTACCACGGCCAATCCGCCGTTTGTCACCGCCAACGGCAAAAATCAGCCCGTCGGCTTCGATATCGATCTCGCTCACGCCCTGTGCCAGCAGATGCAGGCGCAGTGCCAGTTTACGGCGCAGCGTTTCGATACCCTGATCCCGGCATTGCGCTTTAAGAAGTTTGATGCGGTGATTGCCGGTATGGAAGTGATCCCAATGCGCGAGAAGCAGGTCGCCTTTAGCCGCCCCTATCGACAGGCCCTCTCCGGGGTGGTGATCGTCAATAAAGATGTCGCCCATACCTTTGCCGATCTGAAAGCCAAAAAAATCGGCGTGGTGAAAGGCACGCTGCACCAGCACTATCTGCGCAATAAGCAGAAGGCCGTGCAGGCGATCCCTTACGACGACGTCGCCAGCGCTTTAGCCGCGCTGAAAGCCGGCGAAATAACCGGCGTCATGAGCGACTTCGCCACCCTTGACGCCTGGCAACAAGAGAACCCTGACTACGCCATCATGGATGAGCGGGCCACCGACCCGGCTTATTACGGTAAGCAGTATGCGATTGCGGTGCGCAAAGACGATCCGGAGTTGCTGAATGCCATCAACGATGCCCTGACCGCGGTCATGGCGACGCCTGACTTCCAGCAGATGCAGCAAAAGTGGTTTAAATAATCAGAAAGATGTACCGGGCCGCACCAGGCCCGGTATTGGTTTACAGCTTAATGAAATGCTCGCGATAGTAGGCCAGCTCGGCAACCGACTCGCGGATATCGTCCATCGCCTGATGGGTGCCCTGCTTTTTAAAGCCGTCGAGAATTTCCGGCTTCCAGCGGCGAGCCAGCTCTTTCAGCGTGCTGACGTCCAGATAGCGGTAGTGGAAATAGGCTTCCAGTTGCGGCATGTACTTAAACAGGAAGCGACGATCCTGGCCGATGCTGTTGCCGCAGATCGGCGACTTGCCTGCCGGCACCCACTGCTTAAGAAACTCAATGGTCGCCAGTTCGGCATCGTGCTCGCTGACGGCGCTGGCCTTCACGCGATCCACCAGTCCGCTGCCGGTATGCGTCCGCACATTCCACTCGTCCATTAATGCCAGCTGAGCATCCGACTGATGCACGGCGATAGTCGGCCCTTCAGCCAAAATGTTCAGGTTGGCATCGGTCACCAGGGTGGCGATTTCGATAATGCGATCGCGCTCCGGATCCAGCCCTGTCATCTCAAGATCGATCCAAATGAGGTTGTTTTCATTTGCACTCATGCTATTTTCCACCCTTCTTGCGTGACTATATTCATCTAAAATAGCGTGTATCATAGAGGTTTTGCCCCATCAGGGCGACCAGGAGCCAGTTCGATTGAGTAAAAATAAACTCTCCAAAGGCCAGCAGCGCCGCGTCAACGCCAACCACCAGCGCCGCCTGAAAACCACTGCGGAGAAGGCCGACTACGATGACAACCTGTTTGGCGAAACGTCGGAAGGCATTGTCATCAGTCGCTTTGGTATGCATGCCGACGTCGAATCCGCTGACGGTAGCGTCCATCGCTGCAACATTCGCCGGACAATCCGTTCGCTGGTCACCGGCGACCGCGTGGTCTGGCGGCCGGGTAAAGACGCCGCCGACGGCGTAAACGTCAAAGGGATCGTCGAAGCGGTGCACGAGCGCGCCTCCGTCCTGACGCGTCCGGATTTTTACGACGGCGTGAAGCCTATCGCCGCCAATATCGATCAGATCGTGGTGGTTTCCGCGATCCTGCCTGAACTGTCGCTGAATATTATCGATCGCTATCTGGTGGCCTGCGAGGCGCAGGATATCGAGCCGTTGATCGTCCTGAATAAAATCGATCTGCTGGATGACGATGGCCTGCGCTTCGTCAATGAGCAAATGGACATCTACCGCAATATCGGCTACCGCGTGCTCATGGTCTCCAGCCGGACTCAGGACGGTCTCAAGCCGCTGGAAGCGGCCCTGACCGACCGCATCAGCATTTTCGCCGGGCAGTCCGGGGTCGGTAAATCGAGTCTGCTGAATGCCCTGCTGGGGCTGAATGAGGATCAGATCCTCACCAATGATGTCTCGGACGTTTCCGGCTTAGGCCAGCACACCACCACCGCGGCGCGCCTCTACCACTTCCCGCACGGCGGCGATGTGATTGATTCGCCGGGCGTTCGTGAATTTGGCCTCTGGCATCTGGAAGCGGAACAAATCACCCATGGCTTTGTCGAATTCCATGATTATTTAGGCCATTGCAAATACCGCGACTGTAAACACGATAACGATCCTGGCTGTGCGCTTCGCGAAGCGGTAGAGAACGGCAAGATCGCCGAAAGCCGTTTTGAGAACTACCACCGCATCCTCGAAAGCATGGAGCAGGTACAGGTAAAAACGCGTAAAAACTTTTCCTCGTCCGATGACTGATCATTAAGCTGAGCATCACGTCAGGCTCTGCCAGGACGCGGTCAAACTGCGACTAACGCGGATGCCATTTGGCGAGGTTTACGTATAGAATCGTCCCCTTTTTTCAGGACCCCGCCCGCGGGCGGGGTCAGGAACGACATATCATGGCCTGGAGGCTACTTTGTTAAACGATCTTAAACTTTCACTGCAATACATTCTGCCTAAACTGTGGCTCACCCGCCTCGCAGGCTGGGGTGCGAGCAAACGCGCAGGTTGGTTGACGAAACTGGTCATCGATCTGTTCGTGAAATACTACAAGGTCGATATGAAAGAGGCGCAGAAGCCGGATACCGCGGCTTATCGCACCTTCAACGATTTCTTTGTGCGTCCGCTGCGCGACGACGTTCGCCCGCTGAATACCGATCCCAACGTGCTGGTGATGCCGGCAGACGGCGTGATCAGCCAGCTTGGCGCCATTGAAGACGATAAAATCCTGCAGGCCAAAGGTCATGACTACAGCCTGGAAGCCCTGCTGGCCGGCAACTATCAAATGGCCGACCTGTTCCGTAACGGCAGCTTCGCCACCACCTATCTGTCGCCGCGCGACTATCACCGCGTGCACATGCCGTGCAACGGCATCCTGCGCGAAATGATCTACGTCCCTGGCGACCTGTTCTCGGTTAACCATCTGACGGCGCAGAATGTGCCTAACCTGTTCGCCCGTAACGAGCGCGTCATCTGCCTGTTTGATACTGAGTTTGGCCCAATGGCGCAAATTCTGGTGGGCGCGACTATCGTCGGCAGCATCGAGACCGTGTGGTCCGGCACCGTGACCCCGCCGCGCGAAGGCATTATTAAACGCTGGACCTGGCCCGCTGGCGACAGCGAAGGCTCCGTCGCCCTGCTGAAAGGCCAGGAGATGGGCCGCTTCAAACTGGGTTCCACCGTGATCAACCTGTTTGCCCCGGGCCAGGTGAAGCTGGTCGACTCGCTGCAAAGCCTGTCCGTGACTAAAATCGGCCAACCGCTGGCGACCGCCGTGGAAGCCAGCACCGCTGCTGAACCCGCGCCGTTACCGGAAGAAGAGATCCGCGCCGAACACCGCGCCAGCCCGCTGGTTGACGATACACAAGACCAAGGTTAATTCTTCAGCAAAAAGGGTTATGCCGTGCGCCTGATATACACTTTCCTGTTGGCCTTGAGCCTCAGTTTCGGGGCGTACGCTGCGACAGCCCCGGATGCTAAACAGATAACCCAGGAACTGGAACAGGCGAAGGCGGCAAAGCCCGCCCAGCCTGAAACCGTTGAAGTTCTGCAGTCCGCGCTGAACGCGCTTGAGGAGCAAAAATCGTCCCTCGAGCGCGCCCGTCAGTATCAGGACGTTATCGATAATTTCCCCAAACTGTTTCAAAGCCTGCGCTCCCAGCTCAACAATCTGAGCGAAGAACCGCGCCAGGTGCCAACCGGCCTGACCGCCGATGCGCTGAACCAGGAGATCCTGCAGGTCAGCAGCCAGCTGCTGGAATCGAGCCGCCAGGCGCAGCAGGAGCAGGATCGCGCGCGTGAAATCGCCGACTCCCTGAACCAGCTGCCGCAACAGCAAACCGATGCCCGTCGTCAGCTCAATGAGGTTGAGCGCCGCATCGGCACGCAAACCGGCAACAATGCTCTCGCCCAGGCGCAAAATCTTGCCCTGCAGGCGGAATCGGCGCGCCTGAAGGCGCTGGTGGATGAACTCGACCTCGCCCAGCTTTCCGCCAACAACCGCCAGGAGCTGTCGCGCGCCCGTTCCGAGCTGGCGCAAAAGCAGAGCGAACAACTGGATGCCTATCTGCAGGCGCTGCGCAATTTACAGAACAGCCAGCGCCAGCGGGAGGCGGAAAAGGCGCTGGAGAGCACCGAACTGCTGGCGGAGAACAGTGAAAACCTGCCGCCGGACATCACCGCGCAGTTCAAGGTCAACCGGGAGCTCTCCCAGGCGCTGAACCAGCAGGCGCAGCGCATGGATCTGGTGGCCTCCCAGCAGCGGCAGGCGACGAATCAAACGCTGCAGGTGCGCCAGGCGTTAAACACCCTGCGCGAGCAATCGCAGTGGCTGGGCTCTTCCAACCTGCTGGGTGAAGCCTTACGCGCCCAGGTGGCGCGACTGCCGGAACGCCCTCGCCCACAGCAGCTGGATACGGAAATGGCACAGTTGCGCGTGCAGCGTCTGCGCTTTGAAGATTTACTCAGTAAGCAACCACAGCTGCGGCAGATCCGTCAGGCCGACGGCCAACCGCTGACCAGCGAGCAGAACAAGATCCTGCAGGCGCAGCTGCGCACGCAGAACGAGCTGCTGAACTCGCTGCTGCGCGGCGGCGATACTCTGATGCTGGAGCTCACTAAGCTGAAGGTCGCCAACGGCCAGCTGGAAGACGCGCTGAAAGAGATCAACGAAGCGACCCACCGCTATCTGTTCTGGACTTCGGACGTCAGCCCCATCGGCTTCTCCTGGCCGCTGGAGATTGTCCAGGATCTACGGCGTCTGATCTCCCTGGATACCATCAGCGAGCTGGGCAAAGCCAGCGCGATGATGCTCACCAGCAAAGAGACCTTGCTGCCGCTGTTTGCCGCCCTGCTGCTGGTTGGCTTTAGCATCAGCTCCCGACGCCATTTCACCCGCTTCCTTGAGCGCTCCAGCGCCCGGGTGGGGAAAGTCACCCAGGATCACTTCTGGCTGACGCTGCGCACGGTCTTCTGGTCGATACTGGTGGCCTCGCCGCTGCCGGTGCTGTGGATGACGCTCGGCTATGGCCTGCAGTCCGCCTGGCCCTTCCCGCTGGCGGTGGCGATAGGCGATGGGGTCACGGCGACCGTGCCTTTGCTGTGGGTGGTGATGATCTGCGCCACCTTCGCCCGGCCAAACGGGCTGTTTATCGCCCACTTCGGCTGGCCGCGTAACCGCGTGGCGAAGGCGATGCGCTACTACCTGATGAGCATCGGGCTGATTGTGCCGCTGATTATGGCGCTGATCATGTTTGATAATCTTAACGACCGCGAGTTCTCCGCTTCGCTGGGCCGCCTGTGCTTCCTGTTGATCTGCGGCGCGCTGGCGGTGGTTACCCTGAGCCTTAAGCACGCCGGTATTCCGCTCTATCTGGATAAAGAGGGGAATGGCGACAATATGGTGAACCGCCTGCTGTGGAACCTGATGCTTGGCGCCCCGCTGGTGGCCATGCTGGCGGCCGCCGTCGGCTACCTCGCCACCGCCCAGGCGCTGCTTGCGCGTCTGGAAACCTCGGTCGCCATCTGGTTCCTGCTGCTGGTGGTCTATCACATCATCCGCCGCTGGATGCTGATCCAGCGCCGCCGGCTGGCCTTCGACCGGGCCCGCCACCGTCGCGCGGAAATTCTCGCCCAGCGCGCCCGCGGCGAAGATGAGCCCGTTCACCTCAGCAGTCCGGAGGGGTCGGTGGAGACGGAGGTCAGCGAGGTCGATCTCGATGCCATCAGTACCCAGTCGCTGCGGCTTGTGCGTTCCCTGCTGATGCTGATCGCGCTGCTGTCGGTCATCGTGCTGTGGTCGGAAATTCATTCGGCGTTTGGCTTCCTTGAGAATATCTCGCTGTGGGACGTGACCTCGACGGTACAAGGGGTGGAAAGCCTTGAGCCGATCACGCTTGGCGCGGTGTTGATTGCCATTCTGGTGCTGATCATCACCACTCAGCTGGTGCGCAACCTGCCCGCGCTGCTGGAACTGGCGATCCTCCAGCATCTCGATTTAACGCCCGGCACCGGCTACGCCATCACCACCATCACCAAATATCTGCTGATGCTCGTCGGCGGGCTGGTGGGCTTCTCGATGATCGGTATTGAGTGGTCGAAGCTGCAGTGGCTGGTCGCCGCGCTGGGTGTGGGTCTCGGGTTTGGCCTGCAGGAGATCTTCGCCAACTTTATCTCCGGCCTGATTATCCTGTTTGAGAAGCCGATCCGCATCGGCGATACAGTCACCATTCGCGACCTGACGGGCAGCGTCACCCGCATTAATACCCGTGCGACCACCATCAGTGACTGGGACCGGAAAGAGATTATCGTGCCGAACAAGGCGTTCATCACCGAACAGTTTATCAACTGGTCGCTGTCGGACTCAGTCACCCGCGTGGTGCTGACAGTGCCGGCCCCCGTGGACGCCGATACCGACGAGGTCACGAAAATTCTCATTGCCGCGGCGCATCGCTGCTCGCTGGTCATCGATACCCCGGCGCCGGAGGCGTTTCTCGTCGACCTGCAGCAGGGGATCCAGATTTTCGAGCTGCGTATTTTTGCCGCGGAGATGGGGCATCGCATGCCGCTGCGCCATGAGATGCATCAGCTGATCCTGGCGGGCTTCCGCGAACATGGCATTGATATGCCGTTCCCTCCGTTCCAGATGCGTTTGGAAAGTATCGACGGCAGGCAAAGCAGTAAAACCATGACCTCGGCCGGAAAAACCAGCCGCCGTACGGCTGGTAGCCTGTAAACCATCCCCTGCCCGGCTGCACCGCCGGGCAGGTTCTTTAACTCTCCATCACCAGCGCGCCGGACGCCATGCGCCGACGGTAGCTTTCGTAGATCCCCAGCGCCAGCAGTGAGAAGAAGATCGGTCCACCGACCATCCACAGGGTACTGTTCCAGTCCCCGCTGTCGATGACGGGTTGGATAATGGTGAAGATATTGGCGAAAGTCACCACCAGCAACACCACGCCGGTCGCCAGCAGCGTCGACGAACGGTTTTTGAAAATCACGAACGGTCGGTCAAGATGCGTTTTCGCCTTGAAGAACGGGAAGGCGATGGTCAGGAATAGATAGGGCAAGGTCATGGAGACATTGGCCATCAGCGTCAGCTTGTTATAAAACGCGGAAGCGCTATCCCCACCGAACGATACCAGTACGATAAACACCCCGACCAGCAGACACTGCAGCCACATCGCCGCGGCGGGCATGCCGTTGACGTTGAGACGGGTCATCACCGACGGCCAGAGCGCTTTTGGCGTGCCCTGGATAATCGCTTTCAGGGGAGAATAGCTGAGGGTGAAGAACGCGCCGGTGTAAGCGAGAAACATCGACAGGCCGGTAATACGGGCGAACCAGACTCCGGTCAGGGCCGCCGACTCTGGCGTCAGGTGCAGAGCCTGGCCGAGCGTCGTCCCAAGGCTGGTCATCAGCACATAGGTGATGTTGCCGAGGTTGGTCGAACGCGCGCCAAGCACCTGCTGCCAGTTGGCGCTCACGCCCCACAGCACAATCGCCAGCGAGTAACCGACCGAGATAACGATCGCCGCGATGATAATACCTTTGGCAAAGTTCTTTTCCGGCTTATCAGTCTTATCCACTAAGCCGCCGACCGCCTCAATTCCGCCATAGGCAAAGATGGCAAATACCACAAACGACAGCATCGCCATGCCCGACTGATACCCGGGATTAGGTGAAAGGGTGAAGTTTAACGGTTGGGCGAAATGGCCGCCGTTGAGCAGGAGGATCGCCCCACTCACCAGCAGTAGCACCAGGTTAAGCCCCATCACCGCGATACCGCCGACGGCGGTGATTTTGGCGATTTTATTGATCCCTTTGACGGCAATAAAGGTCACGACACCCATCCAGCAGGCTGCCAGAATACCCACCGTCTGCGTCGGGGTCAGGCTAGCCAGCGCCCAGGTCTGGGTTTTGTCCGCGCCAAACAAAAAGGTGGATAACGGCACCCAAATTTTAGCCGCCGTACTCACCATCCACACCACGTACGACGCAAACCACATAAAGGTGCCGATGAAAGCAAAGCGCGGCCCGACGCTGTGGTTCATCCAGGAATAGATCCCGCCCTCTTCGCGACGATAAGCCGATCCCATCTCCGCCATCATCAGCGCGAACGGAATAAAGAAAAAGAGGGCGGAAAAAAGATAAAACGGCATCGCGCTGTAGCCCATCAGATAAAACGCCGACGGGCTGTTGGCAAAGCCAAACACCGAAGTGAAGATCATCAGAATCAGCCCAATCAGGCTCATCTTCTTGAATTGTTGATGCATAAATCTATCCAAACGTGGGCATCACCCAACAGGCAACGCCTGGCCTCAAAAAATGAGCGCGGATAGTAGCAAAAGCACGGAAGGAGATTGTGGGTATTCGGGCGAAAACCGGGATAGCGTGAGGGAGGATCGGTCAGGGCGGGTCTGTCACCTCCCCCGCTCTAAGGCGGCAGGAGGTGACAGCGCCATCAGGCGCGGTCGACCGTAAAGGCGATCACCTCGCCGATGCTTTCGGCACCCAGCGCCAGCATCACCACACGGTCAACGCCCAGCGCCACGCCGGAGCAGTCCGGCAGGCCCGCCTCTAGTGCCGCCAGCAGGTTGTTATCGATAGGCTGCTGCGGAAGGCCGCGCGCGGCGCGTTTGCGGTTGTCCTGCTCGAATCGCAGACGCTGTTCGCGGGCATCGGTCAGCTCGTGGAAACCATTCGCCAGCTCAATACCTTTGTAGTAAACCTCGAAGCGCTCAGCGACCCGATGATCTTCCGGGCTGATCTGCGCTAACGAGGCCTGGGTGGCCGGGAAATGATAGATAAACGTCGGCCGATCTTTACCGATGTGCGGCTCCACGCCCATGGTGAACAACAGTTGCAGCAGCGTGTCGCGATCTTCTTCAGTATCGGCGATATTGCTTAAATCCAGCTTCGCCGCGACTTCACGCAACTGCGTTTTATCAGCAGAGAGCGGATCAATATCCAGATGACGCTGGAACGCCTGCTGATAGGAGAGGCTTTCCGCTGGCTGACACTCCAGAACCTGCTGCAGCAGGTCGTCCACCTCGTTGATCAGGCGATACATGTCATAGCACGGACGATACCACTCCAGCATGGTGAATTCCGGGTTGTGATGCCGGCCCATCTCTTCATTACGAAAGCTGCGACACAACTGGAAAACCGGACCGCAGCCCGCCGCCAGCAGGCGCTTCATATGGTATTCCGGACTGGTCATCAGGTACAAATTGAGTCCCTGTGAATGGCCCGGGCCGACGAAACGGGTTTCGAACGGGAACAAATGAATATCCGTTACCGTCGCCTGACTCATGCAAGGCGTCTCCACCTCCAGCACGCCGCGATCGGTAAAGAAACGGCGGATTTCCGCCATCACCGCCGCGCGTTTCAACAGATTGGGAATGGGTGCGCTCGGCTGCCAGGTTGCCGTCTCGCTCATGGTACTTTCTCCGATTGCAAATTAAGGGCACGAAGTCTACTCGCAACCGGCGAGTGAAACAAATTTTGTGCAATCCCCGGCAGATTACATGCCATTAATCTATCGTTAACCTGAATGCATAAATATCACTGATAAATAACCGCACATATCGATAAAAAAATCGAACACGTCAATTTTCCTTACTGACCCTACGGCTATACTCCTGTACCTATAAAGGAGCAGTGATACTTTTTCGCCAGCCCGGCGGCGAAATACACTAAAACTGGAGGAATGTCGTGCAAACTTTTCAAGCCGATCTCGCCGTAATTGGTGCTGGCGGAGCAGGCCTACGCGCCGCTATCGCCGCCGCCCAGGCCAACCCCAATGCCAAAATCGCCCTGATTTCTAAAGTCTATCCGATGCGCAGCCATACGGTCGCTGCAGAAGGGGGGTCCGCAGCCGTTGCCCAGGATCACGATAGCTTTGAGTACCATTTTCACGACACCGTCGCCGGAGGCGACTGGCTGTGCGAGCAGGATGTCGTCGACTATTTCGTTCATCACTGCCCAACGGAAATGACCCAGCTGGAACAGTGGGGATGCCCGTGGAGCCGCCGCCCCGACGGCAGCGTCAACGTCCGGCGCTTCGGTGGGATGAAAATCGAACGCACCTGGTTTGCCGCCGATAAAACCGGCTTCCACATGCTGCATACTCTCTTCCAGACCTCCCTTCAGTTTCCCCAAATTCAGCGCTTTGATGAACATTTCGTCCTTGACCTGCTGGTCGATGACGGGCAGGCCCGCGGCCTGGTAGCGATGAATATGATGGAAGGCACCCTGGTGCAGATCCGCGCTAACGCGGTCGTGCTGGCTACCGGCGGCGCCGGGCGCGTCTATCGTTACAACACCAACGGCGGCATCGTTACTGGTGATGGTATGGGTATGGCGCTGGGCCATGGCGTGCCGCTGCGCGATATGGAATTTGTTCAGTATCACCCGACCGGCCTGCCGGGCTCCGGGATCCTGATGACCGAAGGCTGCCGCGGTGAAGGCGGGATTCTGGTCAACAAAAACGGCTATCGCTACCTGCAGGATTACGGCATGGGCCCGGAAACCCCGCTCGGCGAACCGAAGAACAAATATATGGAGCTGGGTCCACGCGACAAAGTGTCCCAGGCCTTCTGGCACGAATGGCGGAAAGGGAACACCATCCCGACGCCGCGCGGTGACGTGGTCTATCTCGATCTCCGCCACCTCGGCGAGAAAAAGCTGCTGGAGCGCCTGCCGTTTATCTGTGAGCTGGCGAAAGCCTATGTCGGCGTCGATCCGGTGAAAGAGCCGATCCCGGTGCGCCCGACCGCGCACTACACCATGGGCGGTATTGAAACCGATCAGCAGTGCGAAACCCGGATCAAAGGGCTGTTTGCCGTGGGCGAATGCTCGTCCGTCGGTCTGCACGGCGCCAACCGTCTGGGTTCCAACTCGCTGGCCGAGCTGGTGGTCTTCGGCCGCCTGGCCGGGGAACAGGCCATGCAGCGCGCCGCACAGACGACTGAGGCAAATAGCGCCGCACTGGATGCACAGGCCGCCGATGTAGAGCAACGGCTGAAAAATCTCGTTAACCAGCAAGGTAACGAAAACTGGGCGAAAATTCGCGATGAAATGGGGCTGTCGATGGAGGAAGGCTGCGGCATCTACCGTACGCCGGAGCTGATGCAGAAAACTATCGATAAGCTGGCTGAGCTGCAGGAGCGCTTCAAGCGCGTGCGCATTACCGACAACTCCAGCGTGTTCAACACCGACCTGCTGTACACCATTGAACTGGGACACGGCCTGAACGTTGCCGAATGTATGGCGCACTCGGCCATCGCCCGAAAAGAATCGCGCGGTGCGCACCAGCGTCTGGATGAGGGCTGTACCGAGCGCGACGACGTCAACTTCCTCAAGCACACCCTCGCCTTCCGCGAGGCCGATGGCACCACCCGTCTGGAATATGGCGACGTGAAGATCACCACGCTGCCACCGGCAAAACGTGTCTATGGCGCCGAAGCGGAAGCGGCTGAGAAGAAGGAGACCACCCATGGCTGAGATGAAAAACCTGAAAGTCGAAGTGGTGCGCTACAACCCGGAGGTCGACACCGCACCGCATAGCGCATTCTATGACGTGCCCTATGATGAGCAGACCTCGCTGCTGGACGCCCTGGGCTACATCAAAGACAACCTGGCGCCAGACCTGAGCTACCGCTGGTCCTGCCGGATGGCGATCTGCGGCTCCTGCGGCATGATGGTCAACAAAGTGCCGAAGCTGGCCTGCAAAACGTTCCTGCGCGATTACACCAAAGGCATCAAAGTTGAGGCGCTGGCCAACTTCCCGATCGAACGCGATCTGGTGGTGGATATGACCCACTTTATCGAAAGTCTGGAGGCCATTAAGCCGTATATCATCGGCAATAACCGCACGCCGGACCAGGGGCCAAACAAGCAGACGCCAGCCCAGATGGCCAAATACCATCAGTTCTCCGGCTGCATCAACTGCGGGCTGTGCTATGCCGCCTGCCCGCAGTTCGGCCTGAATCCGGAATTTATCGGCCCGGCGGCGATCACCCTCGCCCACCGCTACAACGAAGACAGCCGCGACCACGGCAAAAAGGAACGTATGGCGCAGCTTAACGGCCAGAACGGCGTCTGGACCTGTACTTTCGTGGGCTACTGCTCGGAAGTGTGTCCGAAGCACGTCGACCCGGCGGCCGCGATCCAGCAGGGCAAGGTGGAAAGCTCGAAAGACTTTCTTATCGCCACCCTGAAACCACGCTAAGGAGTGCATTATGACGACGAAACGCAAACCCTACGTGCGGCCAATGACCTCCACCTGGTGGAAAAAGCTGCCGTTTTATCGCTTCTACATGGTGCGGGAAGGGACAGCGGTACCGACAGTATGGTTTAGCATTGTGCTGATTTACGGGCTGTTTGCCCTCAAGCACGGCGCCGAAAGCTGGGCGGGATATATCGGATTCCTGCAAAACCCGGTGGTGGTGATCCTCAATCTGATTACCCTGGCGGCGGCGCTGCTGCACACCAAAACCTGGTTTGAGCTGGCGCCGAAAGCCGCCAACGTCATCATCAAAGGCGAAAAAATGGGGCCAGAGCCGGTCATTAAAGGGCTCTGGGTGGTAACGGCGGTGGTCACTGTGGTGATCCTGTTTGTGGCCCTGTTCTGGTAAGGAGGCTGAGATGATTAATCCCAATCCGAAACGTTCCGATGAACCCGTATTCTGGGGGCTGTTTGGCGCAGGCGGCATGTGGGGCGCGATCGTCGCGCCGGTGATGGTGCTGCTGGTCGGCATCTTGCTGCCGCTGGGGCTCGCCCCGGCAGACGCCTTCAGCTATGAGCGCGTGCTGGCTTTTGCCCAAAGCTTTATCGGCCGCGCATTCATCTTTCTGATGATTGTTCTGCCGCTGTGGTGCGGTCTACACCGTATTCACCACGCCATGCACGACCTGAAAATCCATGTACCCAACGGTAAGTGGGTCTTCTACGGCCTGGCGGCAATCCTCAGCGTCATCACCCTCGTTGGCGTACTGTTTATCTGATCCTGCAAGAGCCCGGTCGCATTTCTGCTACCGGGCTCGCTTCATGTAAAAATCTTGCCGCCTTTTCCCTGCTGGACTCTACACTTAGCTTAAAAGCCAGCAAGGAGCATGCCATGCGTATCCTGCCGATAATCACCGCGATTGCCGTCTCGTTCCTGTCTGTCGCCTGCAGCACGCCCACCCCACCGCCGGGCGTCACCGTGGTCAGTCCCTTCGACGTTCAGCGCTATCTGGGTACCTGGTATGAAATCGCCCGCTTTGACCACCCTTTTGAAAGCGGGCTGGAAAAGGTCACGATCGCCTGGCACCCACGCGATGACGGCGGCCTGGACGTGGTCAATAAAGGCTATAACCCCGACCGCGGTATGTGGCAGAAAACGGATGGAGTGGCGTACTTTACCGGCGAGCCCAGCCGCGCCGCGCTGAAGATCTCCTTCTTCGGCCCTTTCTACGGCAGCTATAACGTCATTGCCCTGGATAAGGAGTATCGTTACGCGCTGGTCTGCGGACCCGATCGCGACTATCTCTGGTTACTGGCGCGGGCACCCACCATCGCTCCGGAGGTCAGGCAGCAGATGCTGGATATTGCTACCCGGCAGGGCTTTGATGTCAGCAAACTGATCTGGGTCAATCAGCGCTACAACTAGTGCGCGCTAATCTTCAGGCCAATGATGCCGACCACGATGCAGGCGAGACTGGCGATACGCATAGCGCTGGCGGATTCACCCAACAGCACAATACCGGTCACGGCGGCGCCCACAGCGCCGATTCCGGTCCAGACGGCGTAAGCAGTTCCCACCGGCAGGGTTTTCATCGCCCACGAAAGCAGCGCCATGCTGACGACCATCGCCACGATGGTGATGACGCTGGGAACCAGCCGGCTAAAGCCATGGGTATATTTCAGGCCGACGGCCCATACCACTTCCAGCAGACCAGCGATAAATAAGACTATCCAGGACATAAGGCTCCTTTGCTGGGGCCGTCCCCGGATGAGAAACGCTTACGGGTCGTCCCGTAAGGTGGATGAAAAGTCGCAGTGAGTATATCCAACAGGATGGGGGAAGTGAAGAACGGTACGGCGTAAAACCGTACCGTCGACGGCGTTATTGCTGAGCTTTGGTTGCCGCACCAGAGATTGCGCTGCCGCCTTCTGAAATATCCTGACCCACTCCGCGCGTAGTGTTACAAGCAGTCAGTGCTGAAGAGAGGACCAAAACCGTAAAGAACGCTGCAATCGTTTTTTTCACCATAATGTCATCCTTAGTGTCAGTTTTGTTTTCATGCCCTATAAGCATAGACAAACCGTCCACAGATGAAGGGATCTTTGCGATTTTTAAGAGAAAAGGAATATTCGTGGAGGAAGCTGGCGCGCCAGGAGGCAACCGCCACTAGCAAAACGGAAGGAAATTTAGCTCACGGCGTGAGAGATGGCGTGGCCCAGGCCCTGAATATCTTCACCCACTCCGCGGGCGGTGTTGCAGCCAGCCAGTAACGCGCTGCTCAGAAACAGTAACACCAGAAGTTTTACGCTGCGCTTCATGTCTCGTGTTCGTCGTACCTGTGCGTAAAGAGCGGCGCAGCACGGAGGCTGCGCCAGTCATCATGACGCGAAATTATTTCACGCGGGATACGTATTCGCCAGAGCGAGTATCCACTTTGATCACTTCGCCAATCTGGACGAACAGCGGAACTTTAACCACGGCGCCAGTAGACAGGGTCGCTGGTTTACCGCCAGTACCCGCGGTGTCGCCTTTCAGACCTGGATCGGTTTCAATGATTTCCAGCTCAACGAAGTTCGGCGGGTTGACCGCGATCGGCTGGCCGTTCCACAGGGTCACGATGCACTCAGCCTGATCCAGCAGCCATTTAGCGTTGTCACCGATCGCTTTCGCGTCAGCAGACAGCTGTTCGAAAGTTTCGTTGTTCATGAAGTGCCAGAACTCACCGTCGTTATACAGGTAAGTCAGGTTCATATCGACAACGTCCGCGCCTTCTGCCGAATCGGTAGATTTGAAGGTTTTCTCAACACGGGTGCCAGTCAGCAGGCGGCGCAGTTTAACGCGCGCAAACGCCTGGCCTTTACCTGGTTTAACGAATTCGCTGGCTTCTACCGCATAAGGTTCGCCATCTAACATGATTTTAAGACCAGCACGAAAATCGTTGCTATAGTAAGTCGCCATAAGGCCCTCTGAAATTGTTTAACTGGTAGCTAAGCCACAAAATGGCGCATATTGTAACCCTAAATACCCCATCCAGAGAAGATTGGATAACGCAACTTGCCAATGTTGTGACCAGTCCTGATGAACTGCTGCGTCTTTTAAATGTAGACGCTGATGAAAAACTGCTGGCCGGACGCGAGGCCAGACGCCTGTTCCCGCTGCGCGTCCCGCGCGCGTTTATCGCCCGCATGGAGAAAGGCAACCCTAACGATCCGCTGCTTCGTCAGGTACTTACCGCCGAGGAAGAGTTTATCGTCGCCCCCGGATACTCCACCGATCCGCTGGAAGAACAGCACAGCGTGGTGCCCGGCTTGTTGCACAAATATCACAACCGGGCACTGCTACTGGTGAAAGGCGGTTGTGCGGTAAATTGTCGTTACTGCTTCCGCCGCCACTTCCCATACGCCGAAAATCAGGGCACCAGGCGCAACTGGCAGACGGCAATGGACTACATCGCAGCGCATCCGCAGCTTGATGAAATCATCTTCTCCGGCGGCGACCCGCTGATGGCAAAGGACCATGAGCTTGACTGGCTGATGACCCAGCTGGAAGCTATTCCGCACGTTAAGCGTCTGCGTATTCACAGCCGCCTGCCAATTGTGATCCCGGCGCGCATCACCGAGACGCTGGCCAGCCGCTTCCAGCGTTCGTCGCTGCAGGTAATCCTGGTTAACCACGTCAACCACGCCAATGAAATTGACGATGAGTTCCGCGCGGCGATGGCCATGCTGCGTCAGGCGGGCGTCACGTTGCTCAACCAGAGCGTGCTGCTGCGCGGGGTGAACGACAACGCGCAAACCCTGGCCGACCTCAGCAATGCGCTGTTTGACGCCGGGGTAATGCCCTACTACCTGCACGTGCTGGATCGGGTGCAAGGGGCGGCGCACTTCATGGTTAGCGATGATGAAGCCCGTGAAATCATGCGTGAACTATTGACCCTCATCTCCGGCTACATGGTGCCGAAGCTGGCGCGCGAGATCGGCGGGGAACCCAGCAAGACGCCGCTGGATTTAGGGCTGAAGCAGCGATAAACGTCAGATTCACTTGTCTGCCAGGACGCTCTGGCAGACAAACCATGTGAAGCCATTTCTTGCCAGAGGATTAGGTAAACAGCTATCAGCTGTCAGCTGTCAGCTGTCAGCTATCGCATTACGTGATAACCCCCTATTGCGACAAGCTAACGGTGAAGCACCACCAGCACCACGATATTAATCACAATCATCACTACAATCAGCGCGATTAACCAGGTGGGCATTTTAAAAGTTACCTGTAATCGTTCCGATTGTTTTTCTGGTATCTCCACTTTATTCTCTATCAACTCATTGCCCTGAATCGCTAAGCTTTCTGTTAATGGAATAACTACGTGATCGTCAGAATGACCTTTGCTCTCGGCAGTAACGTCGGCAACCTTATTATTTTGATAATGCGTTAATGTCGCCCGATTCATATTCTCGCACTCTTCATCAGAGAGAGGGATGATCAGGGTATCTGGCGCGACGCTAAACCCTTTTTGCCTGACGGTGATAATGATATCCGCCGACAGCCCCGCTTTGAGCAATGATTTTCGCAGCAAAGAGATATTTTGATAGAACGTATTTTGTGACACCACCACTCCCCGGGTTTCCCAAACAGCAGCCAGAAATTCATCCCGCGAAATCACTTTACCGCTATTCTGCAAGAGTAACAGCAAGCATCTGGCAGTGGGCGCATTGAGGCTGACACACTCTCCGTCACCTGAAAGCGGCCGCAGCTCATTCATATTTGCATTAAAGATAACTTCATGATTAATCATACACCCATTAAATAACGCAGCGTTATCCATATCCCTGCCCCACGAAAAACCATTATCCATAATAAATTCTAATTAGTTCAGCCAACATGGTCTATGAACATTATCATTTCAAAAAGGAACGAGTTTAGTTCACATTGACCGGCGCCACACAGAATACAGGAGATAAATCAATATGCGACAGTTATCTTGTTTAGCCCCCGCATTTTCAGATTAAATTCACCTCAAATAATGGCAGCATCTCAATCTACTATAAAAGCATTAAATTCAGAGGCATTTCATAAAGAATTCACAAGCATTTTTTGCACCATGCTTTTAAATTACTCCCGCTTTCCCATGGTTCGCTATGGCAAGCGATATCATAGAGCCGGCAATTGCATTGATAAATATCGAGCACACCTCAAACATTTATCAAAATTATCAATAAATGATATGTCATTCACATGATAATAATTAATTATCGGTATCTATGCAGGACTAAGTAACTTTATATTTATATGGACTTGTAAAATGAAAAAAAATGCTAAGCTTCTCGCTGCATTCGTAGCTGCGTCAATCATCTCCTGCAATGCACTGGCAGCTGATGGTACTGTTCAGTTCACCGGTACTATCACCGATGCTTCCTGCGAAACGCACATCGGTAGCCTGACTGGCGGCAGCAACGAAACCGTTGATCTGGGCATTGTACCTGTAAGCAGCTTCTCTGGCGTAGGTTCAACTGCGGCACAAGGCGCTGGCTCTACTAATGTGAAGATTTTCCTGACCGAATGCCCAGCGGGTACTCCGACTCAGGCAACTCTGAAGTTTGATGGCGCTTATTATAATGGCGATAACAGCTACCTGGCATTGGACAGCGGTTCCACAGCGTCTGGAGTTGCGATCCTGCTGTCTAACCCAAGCGGCAATGCGCTGAAGCTGGGTGAGCCGTCTGAGCCGTTCACTCTGAACGTAGGTACCGGTAGCTCTACCGAGCTGAACTTCAAAGCAGCTTATATCCAGCGTGAAACCACCATCTCTGCTGGTACTGCAAACTCTAGCGCTACCTTTACCATTAACTATTAATAGTAGTTAAGACGTAATTTGTGCTCCCATAAATGGGAGCACATCCTCTTTTTAAGCAGAGAAAATTATGCGTATTTTTCTATCATTTTTCCTGTCAATAGTAACGGTTATCTTTAATATTACAAACGCTCAAGCGGGAGTTGTGATTGGCGGTACTCGTCTTGTTTATCCGGAAGGTAAAAAAGAGATAAACATAACAGTCGAGAATAAAGAGAACTTTCCGTATTTGATAAAAACCTTTCTTGAGAAAGGAAGCATTGAATCATCTGCCGGTTATTTTATGATCACGCCGCCACTTTTCCGGCTTGATGCACAACAAAAGAGTGTTTTACGTATCTTCAACGCAAGCAGTGCGATGCCGGCAGATCGAGAATCTCTCTTTTACTTTAACGTAACCTCCATCCCGGCAGCGACAGATGAAGATGCGAAGCAAAATACTTTGCAAATCGCTGTACGTAATCGGATGAAACTATTTTATCGGCCAAAAGCACTTGCCGATGACACACCAGAAAATGTTACAACAAAGTTGACCTGGCAAATAACTGGAGGAAAACTCAAAGTCATAAACCCTACAGGTTACTATATGAATTTTTCTACTGTAAAAGTTAATAACTCCTTGGTAAAGGATGCGCTATTACTCGCGCCATTCTCAAGTAATGAATATGCACTCCCCAATGGCGTATCAAGCGGGACCGTAATCTGGAAAATCATAAACGACCAAGGCGGTATAGGGCCGGAACATAAAACCACATTATAAAAGTGCATAGACGGAAAAAAAATAAAGCGATACTCGCTAATATAAAGGATTATGCGATGGTTGTTAAATTTAGATACACCACCTATTCTCTTGCGTTGATGAGTGCCTGTCTTACTTGCTTGAGCTCAAATGTCATTGCGCGAGACTTTTTCAACCCGGCATTTTTGAACGGTATGAACGGTTCGGATCGCGTGCCAGACCTCTCAGCTTTTGAGCACGAAAACTCGCAATCTCCCGGTAAATATCGTGTTGATATCATTGTTAATGATGCGTTTATTGATACCCGTGATGTTGAATTTACCACTAAAACAAATTCCAGCGGTAAGGACAGTAGCACTCTCCAGCCATGTTTAAGCGTAAAAGATTTTCGTGCTTTTGGTATCAGAACCGATTCATTTCCAAACTTAATTGATAACACGCTCGGATGTGCAGATATCTCTGTGATTCCTGAAGCGACTTACGAATTTATTTTCAATACGCAAACATTAAGATTTAACTTGCCACAGGCCGCACTGAGTCCTGCTATTCGTGGTTATGTATCCCCGGACCAGTTTGATGATGGTATCACTGCTTTGTTGATGAATTATCAGTTCAACGGTTCTAACAGCTACGCGCGCCGGTCCAATATCAGCGACACAGAGAACTATAATCTCAACATGCAACCAGGCCTCAACCTGGGCCCGTGGCGCTTGAGGAATTATACCACATGGAACAAGTCTGACAGTGATTCAAGCTCAGGAGACTGGGATACTGTTTATACCTATGTAGAACGCAATATTCCAACAATTAAAAGCGTATTAACAATGGGCGAAAGCTCATCTAATGCAGACATTTTTGATAGTGTGCCTTTTACAGGTGCTCAGTTAGCTACTGATGACCAAATGGATGCCGATAGTATTCAGGGATATGCTCCTGTTGTCCGCGGGATAGCCAGAACAAATGCTAAAGTATTAATTAAGCAAAACGGATATTTAATCTACCAATCCTATGTGCGTCCCGGGGCTTTTGAAATTTCTGATATGTACTCTACCGGTGGTAGTGGCGACCTCTATGTTACCGTAGAGGAATCAGATGGTAGTCGGCAAGAGTTCGTTGTACCTTACGCTTCCCTGCCAGTTCTGCGTCGTGAAGGCAGTCTGAAATACAGTATCACTTCTGGACAATATCGCCCCTACGATGGTGCCGTTGACGAGACTCCATTTACACAAGCCACAGCCAGCTATGGTTTACCGTATGGTGCCACCACGTTTGGAGGCTTTCAGTCATCCTCAAAATACCAGTCTGTTGCGGTCGGTATTGGACAAAATATGGGTGATTTTGGTGCGGTATCCGTCGATGTCACGCAAGCGTGGTCAACATTAAAAAATCAGGATAAAACATCGGGTCAGTCCTGGCGCATACGCTATAGTAAAAACTTAACCGATATCGGGACAAACTTATCCATTGCAGGCTATCGCTACTCAACGTCTGGTTATAATACGTTAGGTGATGTGCTAAACAGCTATCGCAATAGCGGTAGTTATTCATACGACCGTGTTCGCAATAGAACAGAAGCGACAATTAGCCAGAATATGGGACGCTCACTGGGATCATTAACGCTCAATGGTGTAGTTGAAGATTACTGGAATGAAGATCGCCGGAATACTTCACTTAGTGTAGGTTATAACAATACATGGAAACTGGTTAATTATTCACTTAATTATTCATACAATAGATCCTCACAAATCAATGGTGACTCAAATCGACACTACGACAGTGATAAATTATTTTCACTAACCTTAAGTCTGCCATTTAGCAGTTTGTTACCAAATACCTGGGTCACATACTCAATGAATACAGGGAATCCAGGCTCAACAACTAACAGTGTTGGGCTAAATGGCACCACCCTGGCTGATAACAATTTAAGCTGGAACGTTCAGCAATCTTATGATAATGAACAATATGCTAGTGGCAGCGCCGGTATGGATTATAGCGGAACCTATGGAGAAGTTTTTGGCAGCTATGACTATGATCACAATGCGCAGCGCGTAAACTATGGCGCATCAGGCAGCGTTGTTCTTCATGAGAACGGATTAACATTTGGCCAACAATTAGGCGATACTGCAGCCCTGGTTAAAGCACCAGGAGTGACAGACACCCGGATATTAAATGAAACCGGTGTGAAAACAGATTTCCGCGGCTATGCGATTGTCCCGTATCTGACGCCTTATCGTTATAATGAAGTTATGTTGGATAGTGAAACTTTTGCAGACAACGTCGATATGGATATTACAAGTCAAAAAGTTGTCCCCACCCGCGGTGCCATATCCAGAGCAAACTTTAGCGGTAATGTTGGATTAAGAGCAATAATTAGATTGGTTGATACTTTAAATAATCCTTTACCTTTCGGTGCCACGGTATCTGACCCTGCGCAGGAAAATTATAGCAGTATTGTTAACGATAATGGCATGGTATACCTAACCGGACTTCAAGAGACTGGCTCGTTGAAAGTACAGTGGGGTAAAAAATCGACCCAGATGTGTACTGCTGCATTCTCATTACAAACTGCTGCGCAGAACGCAGGGATAACACAGTCTCAAGCGGTCTGCCGCTAATCGGATGCGATAAAAGGATATTGAGCATGAGAGTTACTAGAAAAAATATATTGCATATAAGCCTGTTGCTCGCGGCTACGTCTCTGGCTATCGGCAAGGCTCAGGCGGCAGACTGCTCTGTTTCAGCCAATAAGGTGAATATCACTATTAATTCACTTAAAATCGATCCCGATGCGCCAGTAGGCAGTGTATTAAAAGTACAGCAGGTAAATACCCGAAATTATCCCGCCGCCTTTAACTGTGGAACGCAGGCGCTGTGGTATGGGTCAACGATGGGATCTAATTTTAGTACAGAATCTGCTATTTCAGGAGTTTATGAAACAGGGCTAACCGGTATCGGCATCCGTGTTACGGACATTGTCTATCGTTCACAGTATGCCCCCTACACTCAAAGCCCTGCCATGGGTTCATGGAGCGGTAGCAATGCCACCGGTACGGTAAAAATAGAAATTATCAAAACGGGTGAAATTCCTACTGTTAATAAAGGAAAATTTAAAACAGGTACGCTGGTCACTGCTAAGGTTAATTCACGTGCCACTTCTGTCGGTGCCAAGCAATTTTATGAAATTAACATTGCCAATGGGCCTGCCGGAGGGTGGACGGCGAAAAGTTGTACCTTAAGTAACTCAAACCGTAACCAGACAGTACAGATGGGGACTATCAGTAAGAGCGATTTTAATAGTGGCGGCTACGGTCCGGTGAAAAACTTCAAACTGGTGATTAACTGCCCCGATGGCATCCCAACCGATGCGCCGGTGAAGATTTCCTTCGAGCGAATGACGTCTGGTGCAAGTGACGGCTTTATGGATGTTGATTCCACAGTCGCAAATGCAGCCCAGAACGTAGGTGTTGAGGTCCGGGATAATAATAATACCCTACTTAAATTCTCTTCTGATTATACTTACACCAGGCTTTGTTGAATAAATCAGATTTCGGGTAA
>NZ_KV789844.1:0-5074 GCF_001807705.1 Klebsiella sp. HMSC25G12
ATGACCGGGGTGGTCGACAGCAGCTTCAACAGTAAGGTGGAGCAGCACGCGACCACCGAAATGCAGGCGACAGCTGCTGATCTCAACAAGCGTTTTGACTCCCTGCAGGGGGAAGTGGACCTGCTGAGTAAGGCGCGAACCGCTGACCAGATACGTATCGACAAACTCAGCAGTGACAATGAAGCCATGCAGAATCAGCTGAAGGCGCTGGGCGTGAAACCGGCTGTCTCTGGTGGCGAGCCCGCGCCGACTCCTCCGTCACCGCCACCCGGTCCGGAAGGTGAGCCGCAACCAGCCAGTTATCCGCCGCAGACCGGCGCCGCGGTACCGCCTCCGACGGCATTCTATCCGGGGAATGGTATGACACCGCCGCCGCAGGTCAGCTACCAGTCTGTGCCGGTACCAAACCAGATACAGCGTAAAACGTTCAGTTACGACAAAGGAAAGAACGCGAAGTCATTGCCGTACATTCCGTCGGGGAGCTTTGCAAAAAGCATGCTTATCGAGGGGGCAGATGCCAACGCGTCTGTTACCGGGAATGAATCCACTGTACCGATGCAGCTGCGTATCACCGGTCGCGTGGAAATGCCAAACAGCAAAACCTACGACCTGACAGGGTGTTTTGTGGGGCTTGAAGCCTGGGGCGACGTATCGAGTGAGCGCGCCATTGTCCGGACCCGCAATATCAGCTGTATCAAAGGTGATAAAACCATCGATCAGCCCATTAACGGCCACGTGTCATTTATGGGGAAAAACGGGGTTAAGGGAGAGGTGGTGATGCGTAACGGAAAAATCCTCGGCTGGGCATGGGGGGCCGGTTTTGTTGGGGTCGTCTCAGAATTCGGAAAATAAAGCACGCTAAGGCGTAGTCACCCCGTGACTCCCCCGCGCCGATGCAGCGAGCTTCGTTCCGTCTTGCAGTGACGCAATCAGCGGGCAGGAAACGTTCCCTTTCCGCGCATGGCAGGCGCACACCAGTTCAGACAGCACGGCCTCCATGCGTGCCAAGTCGGCCATCTTCTCGCGCACATCCTTGAGCTTGTGCTCGGCCAGGCCGCTGGCTTCCTCGCAATGGGTGCCATCCTCCAGCCGCAGTAGCTCGGCGATTTCGTCCAGGCTAAAGCCCAGCCGCTGGGCCGATTTCACGAACCGCACTCGTGTTACATCCGCCTCGCCATAGCGGCGAATGCTGCCATAGGGCTTGTCTGGCTCCGGCAGCAGGCCCTTGCGCTGGTAGAACCGGATGGTCTCCACATTGACCCCGGCCGCCTTGGCAAAAACGCCAATGGTCAGATTCTCAAAATTAATTTGCATATCGCTTGACTCCGTACATAACTACGGAAGTAAGCTTAAGCTATCCAAACCAAATTTGAAAGGACAAGCGTATGTCTGAACCACAAAAGTCTGAACCACAAAACGGGCGCGGCGCGCTCTTCGCCGGTGGGCTGGCCGCCATTCTTGCGTCGGCCTGCTGCCTGGGGCCGCTGGTTTTGATCGCCTTGGGGTTCAGCGGGGCATGGATCGGCAACCTGACGGTGCTGGAACCCTATCGCCCGATCTTCATCGGCGCAGCGCTGGTCGCGCTGTTTTTCGCCTGGCGGCGCATCTACCGCCCGGCGCAAGCCTGCAAACCGGGTGAGGTCTGCGCGATTCCCCAAGTGCGAGCTACTTACAAGCTCATTTTCTGGATCGTGGCCGCGCTGGTCCTGGTCTCGCTCGGATTTCCCTACGTCATGCCATTTTTCTATTAATCACAGGAGTTCATCATGAAAAAACTGTTTGCCGCCCTCGCCCTCGCTGCCGTTGTTGCCCCCGTGTGGGCCGCCACCCAGACCGTCACGCTGTCCGTGCCTGGCATGACCTGCGCCTCTTGCCCGATCACTGTCAAGCACGCGCTTTCCAAGGTTGAGGGCGTGAGCAAGACCGACGTAAGTTTCGACAAGCGCCAGGCCGTCGTCACCTTCGACGATGCCAAGACCAACGTCCAGAAGTTGACCAAGGCGACCGAGGACGCGGGCTATCCGTCCAGCCTCAAACGCTGATCCGTTAACCGAACTCGGGAGCGACACATGGGACTCATCACGCGCATCGCTGGCAAAACCGGCGCGCTCGGCAGCGTCGTTTCCGCGATGGGCTGCGCCGCCTGTTTTCCTGCCATCGCCAGCTTTGGCGCGGCCATCGGACTGGGCTTCTTGAGCCAGTACGAGGGGCTATTCATTGGCATCCTGCTGCCGATGTTCGCCGGCATCGCGTTACTCGCCAATGCTATCGCTTGGCTCAATCATCGACAGTGGCGACGCACGGCGCTCGGCACGATAGGCCCGATCTTGGTGCTGGCAGCGGTGTTTTTAATGCGGGCTTACGGCTGGCAGAGCGGTGGACTGCTCTATGTCGGCCTGGCCTTGATGGTTGGGGTGTCGGTCTGGGATTTCATCTCGCCAGCACATCGCCGCTGCGGGCCGGACAGCTGTGAATTGCCAGAACAACGTGGCTGACGGCAACAGCCGTAGCCACCACAGAAAAGGAAAAATACATGACCACCCTGAAAATCACCGGGATGACCTGCGACTCGTGCGCGGCTCACGTCAAGGAAGCCTTGGAGAAAGTGCCCGGCGTGCAATCGGCGCTGGTGTCCTATCCGAAGGGCACAGCGCAACTCGCCATTGAGGCGGGCACGTCATCGGATGCGCTGACTACCGCCGTGGCCGGACTGGGCTACGAGGCAACGCTTGCCGATGCGCCACCGACGGACAACCGCGCCGGCCTGCTCGACAAGATGCGCGGCTGGATAGGGGCCGCTGATAAGCCCAGTGGCAACGAACGCCCGTTGCAGGTCGTCGTCATTGGTAGCGGTGGAGCCGCGATGGCGGCAGCACTGAAGGCCGTCGAGCAAGGCGCGCAGGTCACGCTGATTGAGCGCGGCACCATCGGCGGCACCTGCGTCAACGTCGGTTGTGTGCCGTCCAAGATCATGATCCGCGCCGCCCACATCGCCCATCTGCGCCGGGAAAGCCCATTCGACGGCGGCATGCCACCCACACCGCCGACGATCTTGCGCGAGCGGCTGCTGGCCCAGCAGCAGGCCCGTGTCGAAGAACTCCGTCATGCCAAGTACGAAGGCATCCTGGACGGCAATTCAGCCATCACCGTTCTGCACGGTGAAGCGCGTTTCAAGGACGACCAGAGCCTTATCGTTAGTTTGAACGAGGGTGGCGAGCGCGTCGTGATGTTCGACCGCTGCCTGGTCGCCACGGGTGCCAGCCCGGCGGTCCCGCCGATTCCGGGCTTGAAAGAGTCACCCTACTGGACTTCCACCGAGGCCCTGGCGAGCGACACCATTCCCGAACGCCTTGCCGTAATCGGCTCGTCGGTGGTGGCGCTGGAGCTGGCGCAAGCCTTTGCCCGGCTGGGCAGCAAGGTCACGGCCCTGGCGCGCAATACCTTGTTCTTCCGTGAAGACCCGGCCATCGGCGAGGCGGTGACAGCCGCTTTCCGTGCCGAGGGCATCGAGGTGCTGGAGCACACGCAAGCCAGCCAGGTCGCCCATATGGACGGTGAATTCGTGCTGACCACCACGCACGGTGAATTGCGCGCCGACAAGCTGCTGGTCGCCACCGGCCGGACACCGAACACGCGCAGCCTGGCATTGGAAGCGGCGGGGGTAGCCGTCAATGCGCAGGGGGCCATCGTCATCGACAAGGGCATGCGCACCAGTAGCCCGAACATCTACGCGGCCGGCGACTGCACCGACCAGCCGCAGTTCGTCTATGTGGCGGCAGCGGCCGGCACTCGTGCGGCGATCAACATGACTGGCGGCGATGCGGCCCTGGACCTGACCGCAATGCCGGCCGTGGTGTTCACCGACCCGCAGGTCGCCACCGTGGGCTACAGCGAGGCGGAAGCACATCACGACGGGATCGAGACCGACAGTCGCCTGCTAACACTGGATAACGTGCCGCGTGCGCTTGCCAACTTCGACACACGCGGCTTCATCAAGCTGGTCATCGAGGAAGGTAGCGGACGGCTCATCGGCGTGCAAGCGGTGGCCCCGGAAGCGGGTGAACTGATCCAGACGGCGGTGCTCGCCATTCGCAACCGTATGACCGTGCAGGAACTGGCCGACCAATTGTTCCCCTACCTGACCATGGTCGAAGGGCTGAAGCTCGCGGCGCAGACCTTCAGCAAGGACGTGAAGCAGCTTTCGTGCTGCGCCGGATGAGGAAAAGGAGGTGTTCAATGAGCGCCTACACAGTGTCCCGGCTGGCCCTTGATGCCGGGGTGAGCGTGCATATCGTGCGCGACTACCTGCTGCGCGGATTGCTACGGCCGGTCGCGTACACCACGGGCGGCTACGGCTTGTTCGATGACACCGCGTTGCAACGGCTGCGCTTTGTACGGGCTGCCTTCGAAGCGGGTATCGGCCTGGACGCACTGGCGCGGCTGTGCCGGGCGCTGGATGCTGCGGACGGTGACGGTGCGTCTGCGCAGCTTGCCGTGTTGCGGCAACTCGTCGAGCGTCGGCGCGAGGCCCTGGCCAGCCTCGAAATGCAACTGGCCGCCATGCCAACCGAACCGGCACAGCACGCGGAGAGTCTGCCATGAACAGCCCAGAGCACTTGCCGTCTGAGACGCACAAACCGATCACCGGCTACTTGTGGGGCGCGCTGGCCGTGCTCACCTGTCCCTGCCATTTGCCGATTCTCGCCATTGTGCTAGCCGGCACGACGGCCGGCGCGTTCATCGGGGAGCACTGGGGTATTGCAGCCCTCACGCTGACCGGCTTGTTTGTCCTGTCTGTGACGCGGCTGCTGCGGGCCTTCAAGGGAAGATCATGACCGCTTCCCAGCCAGCCGAGAGTGGGCAGCTTTGAGCTTCGCTACCAATCTGGAGGAGTACCACCATGAACGCAAACGCCCCGAACACTGCCAGTTGCACCACCTGCTGCGTATGCTGCAAAGAAATTCCGCTCGATGCCGCCTTCACCCCGGAAGGCGCGGAATACGTCGAACATTTCTGCGGGCTGGATTGCTATGAGGGGTCACCTCAGAAAACGGAATCTATGGTCACTCCCGTT
>NZ_KV789845.1:0-5240 GCF_001807705.1 Klebsiella sp. HMSC25G12
TCGCCGGTATCGGAGCTGCCGGTACAGGTGATGCGCGACGGGTTGGTTTCATCGGCCATCACTTCCGGGCTACAGGATTTCACCTGCGACACCGTCGCCACGTCGAACTGCACGCCGCCGATATCGAAGTTCTTCACCCCCGCGCCCTGACCGTCGTGGTTCATCCAGAAGTAGTCGTTGATCCCCTGTTGCGGGCGCTGGTGGAAGTCGCGGCCGGCCCAGAGATAGGCGTTGGGGTTGGAGTCGAGGACGTTGGTGACGCCGACGTAGGCCTTCTTCAGGTTAACTTCGTCGCTCCAGTGGTCGAACATCACGTTGAGATCCCAGATAGCCCCCTGCGCGCTTTTGAAGGCCTTGCTGATCTGGAATTCGCCGCCGTTGCTTTCGTTGCCGAGACGGCCGATCGCCGAGGCGCCGTTATAGGAGCCGTCGACGCCGACATATTTCTGGTCGCCGGTCTGGAAGTGGGCGCCATAGCGGGCATAGCCGCTGAACTTGAGGCCGAACGGAATGGCCATATCCGGCGAGGCTGCGGTGGTCTGCGGGTTGGTGATCACATCGACCTTTTTGTTGGCCGCGGCGTCGATTTTTGCCTGGCGGTCGGCCAGCGCTTTATCAACGGCTTTGGCGACGATGGCGTCGATCTGTTCCTGAGTAAATTCTTGCGCCATTACAGAGGTAAGCGGAAAAAACGCGGCGATAACCGCCATGGTTAATGGAAGCTTTTTTATCATTGTCATGAGTTTCTCAATATAGGTTAATTTTATTCAGACAATAACCAGCCTATTCTGAGCTGACAGAATATGTCGCTATCATCAGAACAAGTTATTTTTTATTTTGTACGGTCACAGAGGCACTACACAATTATCGCTACTTTCCCTCCTTCGCTGATATTAAACAGGTGGTCTTTCGCCACTGACAAAAAACACAGCACGAACCAATAAACGCTATTTTTCGGCTGCAGGCAGACGGCGTAATACATGCCCCCGCAGGGGCATGTCAGCAAAATTTAACCAAAGATATAGGTATTGACGAGATTTTCGAGTAATTCCTGACGCCCGCTCTGATGCTGCGGATTCAGATTATGCTGCTCAGCGTATCGGGCAATATTATCCAGCGACATCTGCCCGGTCATAATTTTCTGCCCCAGCTCGCCCTTCCAGCCGGCATAGCGTTTTGCCAGACCCTGATCGAGCTTACCATCCTCAATCATGCGCGCGGCCAGCTTAAGGGACAGCGCCATCACGTCCATGGCGCCAATATGGCCATAGAACATGTCGTATTTGTCGATGCTCTGCCGACGAACTTTGGCGTCAAAGTTCAGGCCGCCGGTGGTGAATCCCCCGGCTTTGAGGATCTCGTACATCACCAGGGTATTTTCTTCCACGCTGTTCGGGAACTGGTCCGTATCCCAGCCGAGCTGCGCATCGCCGCGGTTGGCATCAACGGAGCCAAAGATCCCCAGCGCGATGGCGCTGGCGATTTCATGGTGGAAAGAGTGCCCCGCCAGGGTGGCGTGGTTAGCTTCAATGTTCACCTTGATCTCATTTTCCAGACCAAACTGCTTCAGGAAACCATACACCGTCGCGACATCGTAATCGTACTGATGCTTTGTGGGCTCCTGCGGTTTCGGCTCGATAAGCAGCGCGCCACCAAAGCCAATCTTATGCTTGTGCTCCACCACCATCTGCAGGAAGCGGCCAATCTGCTCACGCTCCTGGCGCAGGTCGGTATTCAGCAGCGACTCGTAACCTTCGCGGCCGCCCCACAGCACATAGTTTTCGCCGCCGAGCTGGTGGGTGGCGTTCATGGCGGTCACTACCTGCGTGGCCGCCCAGGCAAACACCTCCGGATCGGGGTTGGTCGCCGCCCCGGCGCCGTAACGCGGGTGGGTAAAGCAGTTGGCGGTGCCCCAGAGCAGTTTCACGCCGGTTTGCTGCTGTTTCTCCGCCAGCACCTCGGTCATGATGGCGAAATTATGCAAATATTCTTTCAGCGACGCGCCTTCTGGCGAGACGTCGACATCGTGGAAGCAGTAATACGGCACGTTGAGCTTGTAGAAAAATTCAAACGCTACGTCCGCTTTGCGTTTGGCCATTTCCAGCGCATCGCCCGCGGCCTGCCAGGGACGCTCAAACGAGCCGGCGCCAAACATATCCGCGCCATTCCAGCAGAAGTTATGCCAATAACAGGCGGCAAAACGCAGATGATCGGCCATGCGTTTTCCCAGCACGATTTCATCCGGATTATAGTGGCGAAACGCCAGCGGATTATCGGTTTTGGGTCCGGCAAAGCGAACGCGATCAACCTGGTCGAAATAGGTTTGCATGATGAACTCCGAAATTGAGAAACAGGAAAATTAACAACTGTGACACATCGTGTATTCTCATCGTCGGTTGCTCAATTACGTTATTTCACTCGGCGATTGAGAAAATGCTCAAATGTGAGCCATCTCGCAAATAAAACTATTTTAAATATCTCGCTTCGCGCGCGTATAGCGTACACTTCCTGGGGAATTCAGGTATCCATACCAAATTAAAATGCCGGTTTTGTCACAATGCCTGCCTGCCAAAAAATTAGCGGCGGATAACGGTTCAACGCAGGCGATACAGGCCTTTGCTTCGAGGATCACAGAAGTAAAAAAACATAATTACGTAATTTAAAAACGTAATAGATTCTTCCAGGTCAACTGTGTCAGAAAGTGTTTCACCTACACAAAACAAACCGGAGTCTGCTTAGAATGAGTAAAAACATAATGCACAGTCGGCATGATGAATATCATAAATTAACCCGTGGAGAACGAATTGGTTATGGCATGGGCGACTTTGCGCAAAACCTGGTTTTCGGCACAATTGGGGGTTTTCTGGCTTTGCATATGCTGACGGTAAATACCATCAGCACGGCAACGGCAGGCTTTATTTTTCTTTTTGTCCGTATCATTAATGTGTTTTGGGATCCGATGGTCGGAACCTACGTGGATAAACGAACCTCGAAAGCGGGGAAATATCGTCCGTGGCTGTTACGAGCCGGCGTTCCGCTGGTGATCCTGTCGGCATTACTGTTCGCGCCCATCCCTGGGGTGAAAGGTTCGGTGGCTTTCGCCTTTATTATTTATCTGGCGCTGGACCTGGTTTATTCCTTAGTCAATATTCCCTATGGCTCGCTGAATGCGTCACTGACCCGCGACCCGGAATCGATCGATAAGCTGACCAGTACCCGCATGATGCTGGCCAACAGCGCCAACCTGCTGGTCTATACCCTGTTCCCGATGTTTGTGCAGATGGCGGCGCCGAAAGATCGCAGCCTGAAAGACACCGGCTTTTTTGGCCTTGAGCTGAATCTCGGCAACTATACCGATCCGTCGGCGAACTACGCCTGGTTTGGCGTGTACGCCATCTATATGATCATCGGCGCGGTGGCCCTGTTTATTTGTTATAAATTCACCAAAGAACGCGTTGTCGCGACCGCCGAGCAGACCGCCAACGTCAAAACCACCGACCTTTTCCACGAACTCAGACATAACCGCCCGCTGGTTATTCTCGGCATGTTCTTTATGCTGGCCTTTACCTTCATGTTCTTCATGAACACCGTTAACGGCTTCTTCAACCAGTTCGTCGTCGGCCATTCCGAATGGATGGGCGCCGTGGGTCTCGTCGCGTCTATTCCCGGCATCGCCTTCCCGGTGTTCTGGCCGAAACTGAAAAAAATCTTTGGTAAAAAAGGCTTCTTCCATCTGTTCCTCGCCATGTTCATTGTCGGCGAACTGCTGACCTACGTCTGGTCACGCGAAGGGATGCACGACGCCCTGTGGCTGGCCTACATCGCCACCTTTATTAAACAGTGGGGCTTAACTTCCGCCACCGGCTTTATGTGGGCGCTGGTACCGGAAGTCATCGCGTACGGCGAATTAAAATCTGGCAAACGCAATGCCGCCATTATCAATGCCATTATGGGACTCTTCTTCAAGATCGGCTTCACCATCGGCGGCGCGATCCCGCTGTGGCTGCTGGCGGTGTATGGATTTAATGAAAGCGGCGCCGTGCAGAGCGCCAGCGCCATCGACGGGATCATTATGACCGCGGTGTGGATCCCGATCGCGCTGGCCGCTATTTCGATGGTGATTATTCAGGTTTATCCGATCTCCGATAAACATGTTACCGACATTAACCGTCAGCTGGATGAGATCCGCGTGTAGTTAAAAAAATTATAAATCAGACCGATTCGTCACTTTCCATTTTAAAAGGTGTAATGAAATGTCACTTATTCAAAACCCGATATTACGCGGCTTTAATGCCGACCCCAGTATTATTCGCGTCGAGGATACGTACTATATTGCCAACTCGACGTTTGAGTGGTTCCCGGGCGTGCGTTTACATGAGTCGAAAGACCTGAAAAACTGGAACCTGCTGCCTTCGCCGCTCTCCACCACCACCCTGCTGGACATGAAGGGCAACCCCTCCTCCGGCGGCATTTGGGCGCCGGCGCTCTCCTGGGCCGATGGGCAATTCTGGTTGGTGTATACCGATGTGAAGGTCACCGAAGGCGCCTTTAAAGACATGACCAACTACCTGACTACCGCGAAGGATATTCGGGGCCCGTGGAGCGACCCGATCAAGCTGAACGGTGTCGGGTTTGACGCCTCGCTGTTCCATGACGACGATGGCCGGAAATATATCGTCCAGCAAACCTGGGATCACCGGGAGTACCATCACCCCTTCGATGGCATTACCTTAACGGAGCTGGATACCAACACGCTGAAGTTAATGCCGGAAACCGCGCGCACCATCTACCGCGGCACCGCCGTGGCGCTGGTCGAGGGGCCGCACCTCTATAAACTGAACGGTTATTACTATCTGTTTGCCGCCCAGGGCGGCACCGTGTTTACCCACCAGGAGGTGGTGGCGCGGTCGAAAACCCTCGAGGCCGACAGCTTCGAAACCGAGCCGGGCGACGTGTTCTTAACCAACGTCGATACCCCGGACAGCTACATCCAGAAACAGGGACATGGCGCGCTGGTCTCCACCCCGGGAGGCGAATGGTATTACGCTTCGCTCTGCGCCCGGCCGTGGAATCGCCCGGGGGAATCCATCTACGACCCGCGCGGCTGGTCAACCCTCGGCCGGGAAACCGCGATCCAGAAAGTATACTGGGACGACGAGGGCTGGCCGCGTATTGAAGGCGGTCACGGCGGGAAAACCTTCGTCGAAGGGGGCTTTGTTGAATAAATCAGATTTCGGGTA
>NZ_KV789846.1:0-1467 GCF_001807705.1 Klebsiella sp. HMSC25G12
TGACCGTACTCCACGGCTTCTTTCAGGATCTCAACTTCCATCGTCTTCTTGCCCAGCAGGCGCTGGAGCTCCCGGACCTGCTTCAGAGCAGCAGTAAGCTCAGAAGCAGGAAGGACGTCCTCTCCAGCCGCAACGGCGGTGAGGCTGCCTTCCTTGTATCTTGAAGACTGATTAAAATTAATACGATTAGATTTGGCAAAACGTATGCAGCCCGATGCCTTCCAGGGTTCAAGCCCGTATATCAGCGACTGGCGCATACGCTGAGCCACTCATCTGAAACCCGAACAGTTGTCCGTATTCCATAACGTATTTGCAAGGAGGGGTAAAAATGAGTCAGCCAAATCCACTTTGTGTGGGCATCGATGTTTCCAAAGCCACACTGGACATCGCTGCCAGCAGTGATGTTGCTCAGTTTACAGTCAGCAATGACTCTGATGGCTTTAACGCGATTATTACCGGACTGAGACGGCACTCCGTTGCTCTGGTTCTGATGGAGGCCACTGGTGGACTGGAGGTCGCTGTGGCCTGTTCGCTTCAGGCCGAAGGTTTTGAGGTTGCCGTGGTCAATCCCAGGCAGGCCCGTGACTTCGCCCGTGCAATGGGATATCTTGCGAAGACCGACCGAATTGATGCCAGAGTCCTCACGCAGATGGCTGAGGTTATTAATCGTCACCCTGAGCGGAAACGCTTTATCAGGGCACTGCCGGATGCTGAACGTCAGGCCCTTGCTGCAATGGTGGTTCGCAGACGCCAGTTGATTGCGATGTTGGTGGCTGAGCGTAACCGACTGTATCCATCCCATCCACAGAACAAGAAAAGCATTAATACCATCATTAAAGCGCTGGAAGATGAGCTTGTCAGGCTCGAGAAAGAAATGGACAGTCACATCCGTAACCACTTTAAAGAGATTGCTGAGCGCCTGAGCAGTATCAAAGGTGTAGGCACCATGACCGTTTCCGCGATGTTGGCGGAGATTCCGGAACTGGGAACGCTCTCCCGGCGCGAAATCAGTGCGCTTATAGGTGTTGCTCCTGTCAACCGGGACTCAGGGACTATGCGTGGCCGGCGAACCATTTTTGGCGGCAGGGCTGGCGTAAGATCAGCACTGTACATGGCTGCGCTTGTGGCAACCCGCTTTAATCCGGTGATAAAAACGTTTTATGTGCGCCTGCTTGCAGCCGGAAAGGCCAAAAAAGTGGCGCTGGTAGCCTGTATGCGTAAGCTGCTTACCATCCTGAACGCAATGCTCAGAAAGAACGAAGAATGGGATGAGTCGTACCACCACGTTGCTCCATAATTTTTACCTTCAAGACAGTTGCTGATATTGCTTCTTCCACTTAAACAGCAGGCCGGGCTGGATACCATGCAGGCGGGCGACATGGGAGACATTCATACCCTGCTGGATAATGGCGATCTTCTCCTGAGGAGTTTTACGTTTACGGACTTCTTGCCCTAACAGGATCCCGG
>NZ_KV789847.1:0-559 GCF_001807705.1 Klebsiella sp. HMSC25G12
GAAGTCGAACGATTTAATAAACCGCGAAGGAGTTAACCAGCATGCACACAATTAACGTCAACACCAACGTCAACACCGCCACTCGTGAATCAGACGAACAATTTAAAACTGACAAATATCTGCGTTATGCCGTTACCGATGGCGATGAGCGTCTGGATTTTATCCCGGCACTCTTTTTTACGCCGTCAGCCGATAATATGGCGGCGAGCTGGTTACGCCAGCATTCGGATTACGATGGCGGATTCTGGTCTTACTGGATTATTCCGCAGGGTGTCGGCGGGAATATTACCCCGAACCGTCTTCAGTTCATCACCACGCAGACCGGGTACATTGCGCCGGAAGGAAAGCAGTCTTACCGGATGCGCATCCCCGGCAATTATTTTGACGGTGACGTCAGCGCCGATGCAGCAGGAATTATTGCCACGCTGACGATAATGAACTGGCTGTCATGGCAGGTGGCGGATATGGGGCCGGAATATGCCCGCGTCTGTAAACATCTGGTATCCCGTCAGGATGCACTGAAAGACTATATCAGCATTATTCATCATCCCGAACGGCA
>NZ_KV789848.1:0-10522 GCF_001807705.1 Klebsiella sp. HMSC25G12
AGCCGGGCTACGACTGAGGAGGCCTGCGGGATACCACCCGTAGGCCCGGCAAGCGCAGCGCCGCCGGGCGGTCAGGCGCCGTACCCGCGGTAGTGCCGGCTGGCAAAAGGCGAGCGGCCTTAAGCGGGTGGATTCACCTTCACTTTGGTCGCCACCAGCAACCCGGTAAACAGCATTAATATTCCTGACAACACCAGCGGCGACAGCAGCCCTAAGTGGTCGAGCGCAATACCGCCGACCGCGGCGCCGCAGGTGTTGGCCAGCTGGATCACCGCCACCTGAATCGACCCGGCTTTTTCCGCCTGATCGGAGAGCGAACGGGTGATCCACGTTGACCACCCAACCGGGATCAGCGCAAACGCGAAGCCCCAGATAATCGCCACCGTCGAGGCGACGATTTTGCTTTCTCCCCACAGCACCAGCGCCACCGCGCAGGCGGTCAGTACCAGTGGCGCGATCGCCAGCGCCGCTTTTACCGAACGCTTGAGAAGCACCGAGGAGAGCGAGGTGCCGATAAAGCTGGCGATACCAAAGCTCAGCAGCACCAGCGTCAGGCCGTCGACATCAAACCCGGCGAGGGTCATGTACACCGGACGTATATAGGTAAAGAAGGCGAACTGCCCGGCAAAGGCCATGAAAATGGCGCACATCCCGGCCATCACCCCCGGACGCTTCAACAGACCAAACATATTTTGCTGCTGAGAAGCCGATTCACCGGGCAGCGACGGCAGCGCTTTCAGCACCCAGAGCGTACACAGCACGCCCATCACCGCCGCGCCGTTAAAGACGTTGCGCCAGCCGATAAGCCCGCCAAGGAAACTGCCCAATGGGGCGGCGATCACCAGCGCGATTGATACCGCGCCGAAGATAATCGATAGCGCTTTCGGCACCACGCGCATCGGCACCAGACGCATGGTCAGCGAGGCCGACATCGCCCAGAAACCGCCGAGCGCCAGGCCCAGACAGGCGCGCCCCAGCAGTAGCAGGGTGAAGCTATCAGCGAAAGATACCAGCAGGCAAGAAAGGGTCAGCAGCAGCGAAAACAGGATCACCACGTAGCGGCGATCGGTTTTGCCAATGATGGAGGTGATAAACAGGCTGGAAAACATCGCGACGAATGCCGTGGTCGTCACCGACTGCCCGGCCATCCCTTCGGAGATGCCTAAATCCAGCGCCATCGGCGTCAGCAGACTGACCGGTAGAAATTCGACGGTAATCAGGCAGGCAACGCAGAAAGCAACCGCGAAAACCGCCGACCAGTTTGGTCGCGCCAGCTCGCGTGCATGGGGTTTGGCTTCATTTGAATGACTCATGAGTGACCTGCGAAGAAAGTGGCTGAAAGCCGCGCAGTGTAACATTTTGTTTGTGACGAATTTAACGTTTTCGCAACTCTTCTCGCTTTTCATAAGAGGATGCGTAGCTGTTCGCATGTTTAAAAAAACGATGCTTGCTATCGCTTTTACAAATCTCAGGAGAATTTAATATAGCACCATGTGCTATACTTTTAACGACAGGATGTCAGCAATGCGTATCTTTAAAACCAAATGGTTTGCCAGAGAGGCTAGTTCTCATGGCATTTCCGACAACGAGCTCTATCAGGCAATTCAATCTGCGCTTCAGGGCAAGGTGGTTGATTTAGGAGGGGGGGTTTATAAAAAGCGACTCAACAAGAATCGCGATCGCGCAATCATCCTTACCAAAAGCGCAGGGTATTGGTTTTATACCTTTCTATATGCCAAACAGGATATGGCCAATATCAACCATCGCGAATTAATGGGGTTTCGTGAGTTAGCAAAACACTATGCCAATCTCTCTGAAGAGAAAACGACGGCCTTAGTTAAAAGTAAAGAACTGGTGGAGATTTGCGATGACAGCAAAAAATAAATACAAAAGCCCGGCTTTCGAAGCGATCCATAGCGCTGCGTCGGGGCTATTCAGCGTTGGCGCAATCCCACAGGAAACAATGCGCCATTTTGATGAATCATGTCTCGGTAGCGTAGCCGCACTTCAACCCATTGAAATTAAAGCGCTACGTGAACAACTCAATGTTAGCCAACCCGTGTTCGCTCGTTATCTGAATACCAGTGTGTCTACCGTGCAAAAATGGGAGACTGGCGCTAAACGACCGAGCGGAATGTCATTAAAATTGCTTAGCGTCGTACAAAAACACGGCCTGAAAATCCTACTGTAGTTATTCTGCCGGATGGCGCTTACGCTTATCCGGCCTACAAGGAACGTAAGGGAGATATGGTTTTGAACCACAGGCCGGATAACAATGAGATCAGTGCAGCCAGTGCACGCCGTCTTCCGGCAGAAACAGCGCGTTATAACGCTGCTGTAGGTTATGCAAATCGCTTGCATCCGGATCCAGCTCGCGCAGAAACCCTTGCGCAAGACGAATTTGCGCGTCGGTAATCGGCGCCGCTAAACGCGCTTTTTGCATCAGGCGATACCAGTAATGCAGGTTTTTTTCGCTGGCATCGACAATCGCGACCTGCCAGATGAGCAGCACCTGCGCGGCGTTCTGCAGATGCGCTTCATTCGGCCGCTCCAGGTAGCGCAAATACTCATTACCGGCGGTTTTTCCCAGCTGATCGATCATTGATTCCAGCGGAACAGGCGTAATGCCCAGGCGTTCGCTCAGGCGGCGGATCGCGCGGCGTGAATCAGAGGTAAACACCCGAAATCCCACAACAAATACCACTACCAGGGTGGCCAGTCCTATCCAGATCATGCATCCTCTCATCCAATCGCGGCCTGACTATCATAATGGGAATTTGCCTGCTGTCGACTGTCGGACCTGGCATATTACGCAAGAAATAAAAAAGCCCGGCGCACTGGCCGGGCAAGGTTACCAAATACCTGGTAAATCAGGCAGTCTGCAAAATACGGTTCTTTTTCTCGCGGCGAATTTTACGCTCTTCAAAGATAGCCACAATGGCCATCAGGCAGATACAGCCGATGGCGGCGGCGTCCAGCGCCGCAAAGGTGCCGGCCCAGCCGGTCAGGCCGAAGACCGGCGTGCCGTCGGCGATCATCCCGAGACCCAGCTTGGCGAAGCTATCGCCGATCAGATAGGCGAAGGTGCCCTTGATTCCATCGGCGGCGCCGATCGCTTTTTTCGGCACAAAGCCGACGGCGGCGACGCCGATCAGCAGCTGCGGACCAAACACCAGGAAGCCCAGCGCAAACAACGAGGCCAGATAGACGTACTGGTTGCTGGCATGTTGGTAAACCCCGAGGGTGGCGATAATCAGCGCCAGCGCGATGCAAGCCACCAGCGCGCGGCGGCCGTTGGCCAGATCCGACAACCAGCCCCACAGCAGCGTGCCGACCAGCGCGCCGACCTCAAACAGGGTAAAGCCCTGAATCGCCACCTCTTTAGACAGCTTCAGCTCCTGGAAGGCGTACACGGTGGACCACTGATCGATACCGATACGCACCACGTAGAGGAAGATGTTGGAGAAGCACAGCAGCCAGATCACTTTGTTTTTCAGCACGTACTCAACAAAGATCTGCCACTTGGTCATCGCATTTTCTTCGGTCTCTTTGTCCTCTTCGCTGATCGCTTCACCAAACAGCTCTTCCGCCGTGCCGAGGCCGTAGGATTCCGGAGAGTCGCTACCGTAGCGCAGGCCAATAAAGCCAACGATCAGCGCAATAATCGACGGGAAGATAAACATGCCGATCACGTGGCCGTCGAACAGATAGTTGGCGCCAAACAGCGCCACGCCCGCCGCGCCCGCGCCGCCGAGGTTGTGGGAGATATTCCAGAAGCCGAGGAAGGTGCCGCGTTTGCGTCTGGGCGTCCACTTGGTGATGGTGGAATAGCTGCACGAGCCGCCGGTGCTCTGGAAGAAGCCGCTCAGCGCATAGAAGGCGATCATCAGGAAAAGGCTGGTGGAGCCCGCGCCCATGCTGGCGCTAAAGCCCAGCATACAGATGGCGGAGAGGATCAGCATAAACGGCAGGAACTGCTTGGTGTTTTTACCGTCGGCATAATAAGACACGAGCGTCTTGCCCACGCCGTAGGTGATGGAGAAGCCCAGGCCAATCATCCCCAGCTGCGTCATGCTCAACCCGTAGGTGGAGATCATGTCGTTCTGCGCGATGTTAAAGTTCTTGCGGATCAGGTACATGGTCAGGTAGCCGATGAAGACCACCAGATAGGACTGCATGAAAGGTTTGAACCACATTTTGCGCCGCACATCGAGCGGCAGATCCAGGGTCGGCTTGCGCACCTGATTCAGAAAGGCCAGCATGGGTATCTCCTGAGCTGATTTTTTATGCCTGCGTCATAACCAGGCATTGTAAAAACCAGCGCGCCATCTGGCCTGAGACGGCGTCCAGGTGAAACCGGGAAAATTTCTTAGTTTTGCCCCGTTCGCGGCCAAAGGGTGAGCTACATCACGCTTCGCTGGCGGTACGCGGCGCCTGCGCGTTTAAAAACGGCAGCAGCAGCAGCGCGGAAATGCCGGCGGCAATCGCAATCACCACGAAGAATCCGGTCCAGTGCCAGATATCCATCACCTGCGCCAGCGGCCAGCCGGAAAGCGAGGCGCCAAGATAAGCGAACAGGCCGACAAACCCGGTCGCCGCCCCGGCGGCTTCTTTATGCGAACATTCCGCCGCCGCCATGCCGATCAGCATCTGCGGGCCGAAAACGAAGAACCCGGTGGTGAAGAAGCTGGCCGCCTGCATCACATAGCTGGCGAACGGCATCAGCCACAGCCCGCCAACCGACAGCAAAATTCCGGCGGCGAAGATCAGGTTCATCGGCCCACGGTTGCCGTTAAACAGCTTATCCGAGCCCCATCCCGCCACCAACGCGCCGATAAAACCGCCCAGCTCAAACATGGTCACCGCCGAGTTAGCGGTCACCAGATCGACGCCAAGCGTCTCCGACATATACAGATTGCCCCAGTCGTTAATCGCCGCCCGCACCACGTACACCAGCACATAGCACAGCGACAGCAGCCAGATATAGGGATTGGCCAGCACGTAGCGGGTCAGGATCGCTTTGCGCGTCAGCCCGGCACCTTCCTGCTGCTGGGCGATTTCCAGCGCATCGTGACGCCAGTCGCCCACGGCGGGTAACCCCACCGCCTGCGGGCGATCGCGCAGCCGCCAGCACAGATACAGCCCGGCGAGGATCGCCAGACAGCCGGCAATCGTCATCCCTGCACGCCAGCCGTAGTGCAGCGCCGCCGCCCCCACCACCATCGGGATCAGCGCGCCGCCGACGTTATGCGCGGTATTCCATAGCGCCCACCAGCCGCCGCGTTCGGTCCGCGAATACCAGGCCGTCAGCAGCCGGGCGCAGACCGGAGAGCCCCAGCCCTGGAAGAAGGCATTCAACGCCCACAGCAGCGCAAAAGCCCACAGCGAGGTGGAAAAACCGAACAGAATATTCACCACCCCGGTAGCGATAAGCCCCAGGCCCATAAAATAGCGGGCGTCGGAGCGGTCGCTAACGATACCGGAGAAAAATTTCGACAGCCCGTACGTGATATAGAACAGCGTGGCCAGCAGGCCAATATCGCTACGAGTCAGCACATTGCTGGCAAGAATTTCAGGCACCGCGGCATTAAAGCTTTTGCGGGTGAAATAAAACAGCGCGTAGCCAAGCCAGATAGTGAGCAGAATATGTCGACGCCAGTAACGATAACGCTCGTCCAGCTCGCGTTTATCGCTAACTGGCGCGGCGTCCGGCGGCGCTTTTAAAAAGGCAAACATCGGCGCTCCTCTCAGGCGTAACGCAGCGGTAGATTGACGCACACGCGGGTACCGTGTGTGCAGGAGATAGTTAACGTACCGCCCAGCGCGGTCACACGTTCGCGCATGCCGGTCAGGCCGAACCCCTGCAGATTCGACCCCGGCGGCAGGCCGCAACCGTCATCTTCCAGCACCAGCATTAGTCGCTCATCCTGCTGCCAGCCCTGCAGGGTAACAGCGCTGGCGCTGGCGTGCTTGACGATATTATTCAGCCCCTCCTGGCAAACGCGAAACAGCGTCACACGCTGGTTCTCGCTCAGTCCCGCCTCGTTAATCCGCCAGTCGAGATGGCTGACAATGCCGCGGTCCTCCAGCTCCATCTCGCGCATCAACGAACGTACTGCCTGCTCCAGCGGCAGGTCGTCGAGCTGACGCGGACGCAGACGGCCTAGCAGTCTACGCACCGAGTCGTAAACTCCCAGCGACAGCTGTTCTATCAGCTGGCCGCTCTGGCGCACGCTGGCGTTATTCGGCGCCAGCCGTTGCACGATCCCCGCCTGGGTGCGAATTGCCGTGATCGTCTGGCCGATATCATCATGGAGCTCGCGCGCCACGTCGCGCCTCACGCTCTCTTCCGTTTCCAGCAGACGTTCCGCCAGCCGCCGATTTCGCGCCAGCTCGTTCTGTAGCGACAGGTTAAGCTCGCGCAATCGCTGGATCCCCGCCCCCAGCAGCAGCCCGGTGAGGCTCTGCGCCAGCAGCGAAAGCAATAGATCGACCGGGTGATCGTGCCAGGTCTGGCTGGCAATCAGCGCAATCGCGTTCATCAGGGTGGCGATCAGCGCCCCCTGCCAGCCGTAGTGCCAGGCGAGGGCAATAATCGGCAGCGCGAGGCAAAATGGGGTAAAGCGGGAGAGCTCGGCGGGCAGCCCAAGCTGCAGCCACAGGCTAATGGTGAATAACAGCAGGTACCAGATCAGATGCCGACCGCGCCAGTTAATCGGCTGGGAGACCAGCGCGGGCCCCAGTGGCCTCCAGACGGTACTGGTAAGATAGTGCCAGATAACCAGGCAGGTCGGCGCCAGCGTCAGACCGCCGGTCAACGTCAACAACAGCGCGGTCAGTCCCTCACTGCCTTCTTGCGCCAGCCACGGCAGCGATTGCAGCAGCGAGGCGGCGATCAGCGCCCCGCCCTGGCGCAGCAGCGTCAGCCAGTCGCGCTGATGGCGATAGCGAGAGATCAACGCCACCGGCAGCAGGGTCAGTAGACTTCCGGTCATCAATATTATCGGATGCGCCAGCGCCACCTCCTGCGCCAGCCAGAAGATAAGCAGCCACTCGGCGCCCAGCAGCACCGGCCAGTAGCCACGCGGGCATTGCAGCATCAGCCCTAAACGCAGGCCAAAGGGAAACAGCAACACCGCTAAATCCGCGCGTTCCACCAGATGCAGACTGATGCTCCACAGGCAGAACCAGGCGGCCGCGAAGATAAAGGCGCAGCCGATGACCGACAGCAATCGTGAGACGACAGCCTTCATTGCCAGCTATCGAACATGCGGCGCGCCAGCTCAACGTCGTTGCTGACGCCCAGTTTTTCCAGCAGGTTGGCGCGGTGAACGTGAACGGTTTTCGGCGACAGGCCGAGCTCGGCGGCAATCTCTTTCACCGCCATGCCCTGCGCCAGCTTTTCCGCCACCTGGCGTTCGCGTTTGGTGAGCGGATCCTGGCGCCCGGCGGCCAGCTTCATGGCGATATCCGGCGTGAGATAGCAACCACCCGCCGCCACCGTGCGGACCGCGGCGATAAGTTCATCCGGACTGCAGCGTTTCGACAGGAAGCCGCGCGCGCCGGCGTTCAGCGCCTGCTCGATCAGCGCCGGGCTGTCGTGTACCGACAGCATGATGGTCGCCATCCCCTTCGGCAACTGGCTGAGCAGCTCCAGCCCGGAAATATCCGGCATGGAGATATCGCAGATACAGACCTGCACGCCGCGCCCCGGTAGCCCCGCCAGCGCTTCGCGGCCGCTACCAAATTCGGCGACAACCTGAAAATCAGCTTCCAGCCCCAGCAGCTGAGCAAAGCCGGAGCGGACAATCAAATGATCGTCAATAAGGGCGATGGTAGTCATGGTGTTTCCTGGTGCCTGAAAGCGCCGGATGGCGGCGTAAACGCCTTGTCCGGCCTACGGATCCACTCCCTGTAGGCCGGATAAGCGCAGCGCCATCCGGCAAAGGCGCTTACCTTAACCATAAGCACCTTACCGTTCAAGCCTTGCGCGATTTACTCGAAGAACACCGCAATTTTGTTAAACATGGTGGGATCGGACTGGTTACGCGCCACTTTGGTGACATCTTCCAGCTTTTCAATCTGGCTAATCATCTGCCCCAATCGCTGGTCATCATTTACCAGCAGCCAGATGCGGCTGTGTTCGCTGCCCTGAATTGGCAGACAGAGAATGCCTTCGACGTTAAACGCCCGACGGGCAAATAGCCCGCAAACGTGGGTCATGACGCCGGGATGGTTGCGGACGGTGAGTTCCAGAATGACGTTATCACATTGTTTTTGCATGGCTTATTCCCCCACCATTTCAGTATTGGCCGCACCCGGCGGTACCATCGGATACACTTTCTGCTGTGCGTCGATACGCACGTGGATCAACGCCGGCCCCGGACGGTCGATAATCGCCTGCAGCGCCGCCTGCGGATCGGCTTCGTTATTTAAATCACAGGTTTGCAGGCCAAAACCGGCAGCAATCTGCATAAAGTTAATCATCCCCGGATAGGTGGCGGCGAACACGCCCTGCTGATAAAACAGGCTCTGCTGCTGGTGCACCAGCCCCAGCGCTTCGTTGTTCAGCAGGATAATTTTGACATCCAGCTGATTTTCGGCGGCGGTAGCCATCTCCTGAATATTCATCATCAGGCTGCCGTCGCCGGAGAAGCAGATAACCTTGCGCTGCGGATTCGCCAGCGCCGCGCCGATCGCCGCCGGCAGGCCGAAGCCCATGGTGCCGAGGCCGCCGGAAGTCAGCCACTGGCGCGGACGGTTGAGCGGGTAGGCCTGCGCTGTCCACATCTGATGCTGACCCACATCGGTGGTGATGATCGCCTCATCGTCAACGCAGGCGGCCACGGCGTTAATCAGGCCGTAATGGGAGAGCGGGTCGCTTTCCTGCGGGATGGCGCAGGGGAATTCACGCTGCAAATCGGCCACCAGCTGGCGCCACTCATCGCGCGGCTGCGCCTCAATCTGCGGGATCAGCTGGGCTAAGACTTCCGCCACATCGCCCTGAATCGCGACGTGCGGTTGCTTAATTTTACCCAGCTCAGAGCGGTCGATATCGACGTGAATAATCTTCGCGTTCGGGCAGAACTGCTCGGTCTTGCCAATCGCCCGGTCATCAAAACGGGCGCCTAAAACAATCAGTAAATCCGCTTCCTGCAAAATGAAGTTGGTGCTGCGCGCACCATGCATGCCCAGCATCCCCAGCGACAACGGATGCGCCTTCGGCAGCATCCCCAGCGCCATCAAGGTCATGGTGGTCGGCAGGTTGGCTTTTTCCGCCAGGTCCCGAATCGGCTGCGGCGCGTTAATCACCCCGCCGCCCAGATACAGCACCGGCCGTTTCGCCGCGTTAATCATTGCCGCCGCCTCACGCACGCTTTCAGGCGTGAAGGCCGGTGCCGGGGCGCGCTCGCCCGGCTCTGGCAACGTTTCCAGCTCAATGGTCGCCGCCTGTACGTCCTTAGGAATGTCTATCCACACCGGCCCGGGACGCCCGGACTGGGCAATACGGAAGGCGTCGCTGATCACCTGCGGCAGCTCGGCGATGTCGCGCACCAGGTAGTTATGCTTGGTGATGGGGATAGAGATGCCGTAGGTGTCCACTTCCTGGAAAGCGTCGGTGCCGATCATGGAGGCCGGCACCTGGCCGGTGATGCAGACCAGCGGGATTGAATCGAGGCGGGCATCGGCGATCGCCGTAATCAGGTTGGTGGCGCCAGGGCCGCTACAGGCCATACAAACCGCCGGTTTGCCTTCGGTTCGCGCCATCCCCTGAGCGATAAAACCCGCGCCCTGCTCGTGGCGCGCCAGGATGTGGCGGATCTGCGTGCTCTGGCTCAAGGCATCGTAGATGGGCAGGATAGAACCGCCCGGGATGCCGCTGACCATAGTGATGCCCTGGCGTTCCAGTAAATGAACAACCAGCTGCGCGCCGGTAAAGCGCATTGTGTTTGATGTGGTGCCCGAACTTGCCATGCTCCAGTCCTTTTATTCTGGGCCGACTTTACCGGGGGGCTCGCCAACAAAAAACCCCGCTCGGTTTGCGCCGGCGGGGTTTGGAATTCGTGTTGTTCCGGACCCTACGGCGCGTTGCCGACGACGACCACCACAGACACGACGACCACCGCGGCTGGCGCGGTTTTTAGTAGGGTCGAAGCGATCAGGGTTGCGTTCATTAGGGACCTGTTGTGTCGAAAAATAAGCTGAATTTATACAAACACAGGTTTTGCGATTTCACAATGGATTTATTTTCATCCACGATAATTTGCGTGAAAGATCACAATTCGGCGCAAAAGGGCAGAAAACAAAAAACCCCGCCGGAGCGAGGTTTTTATCAGCATGGTTACAGGTGGTAGCCGCAAGCACACTGTATTACGTCAACGCCAAAAGTATACGCGATCGCTGCAGTTCGCGCAATTTAAGGTCGGTTTTTCTCTGTCATAGAGTATGGATGAGAGGAGCGTATTTGTCCAAAAAATACTGTTCATCCATGGGTCTTCCCCGATCATGGTGGGAAGGCTCA
>NZ_KV789849.1:0-32883 GCF_001807705.1 Klebsiella sp. HMSC25G12
TATCCAGCTGACTCCAGTGTTGCGGATTGTGCTGTTCAGTCACACCTTCCCGCGCTTATGTTGCACGGAAGGAGTAAATGACACAGAAACAGGTATTGAACTTTTCTGAGCATAAAACTATACTCCCTGCATAGAGCAACAGCTTCTATACAGTTTAAGTAGGCCCCGTTAATCTTCTTCAGTCGCCAAACTAGGTGAAGATTATCGGGGTTTTTGCTTTTCTGGTCCCGGGTAGACACCTCATCAGAACCAGTTCCCTGCCACCTTACGGCGTGGCCCACCATCAAAATTTGCTAAACGATCAGTAATCTAGCACTTGGATTAATTATTAGCAATAATTGTGACTTGTTGCTATTTGTTCCGTTGCTCTGATTCTCGCTCAATTAGTAACTCAATGATTTCTGCCTGAGTCATATTGGATTTCGAGCAAAGATCGTCCAGCATCGCCTTTTTAGCATTCTGTATGAACACAGTAACGGCTTTATGCGTATCCCTTTTTCTGGATACAGAGCGCAATTTTCGCTCGCTTACTGATAAAGGTTGCCCCTTACGGTAAGGCCTTTTGGGTTTCGAAGAGGAAGTTACTGCATTATCAATCTGCGACATCTCTGCCTCCTCAAGGATCTAAAAAAGGATCGTTCGCAGAGAATACTACAGATATCTTAAATCAGCGACTGACTTTATGGACGTAACCCGCGTTGGCGCACGGTTTACGTCCGGGGAGCGTTTAAGGCGGTATCAGTACGTCTGTTTCCAGTCCGTTCCCTTCGACCAGCGGGATGACCAGTGCTGCAGATAGCGTTGAGCAACAACAGGGTCATCCCACACGACGAGCACGTTCTCTGAATTGGCGCGATCGGCCGCGCGACTAAAGTTGAACGAACCGACCTCAGTGTTGCGGCCATCGGCGATGATCACTTTGTCGTGGAGGATCTTGTAGGTATCCACCGTCCGGACCGGTATACCCGCGCTGACCAGCAGGTTCATGGCGGCCCGACTGGCCTTGTTGCGCTCGCCGGTATTGGCTTTGTGGTCCAGTACCACCTTCACATCCACGCCCCGCTGCCTGGCCCTGACCAGCGCGCCGGCCACCTCCGGAGACGTAAACGAATAGCCCATCAGCCGGATTTCCTGTTGTGCGGTCGTAATGGTTTTCAGAACCAGCTGCAGGCCCGTTCCTTCCGGGGAAAACCCGGTCTCGATGCTTGCGGCATACACGGCCGGTAAGGGGGCGAACAGGCTCAGGCTGACCAGCCCGGGCAGACACCATTTGCGGAGAGTACGATTTGTTTTCACAGTATTTCCTTCACTGTTTTTGAGAAACGCCGGGGGTGGGGGAAACTGGTTTTCTCCCGCCTCCGGGGTTGGACAACGACGCCCTGCGGAGGCGTCAGGCTTTTGTGGTATGACGGAACCAGTAGCACTCCGGCCCCTCCTCCCGTGGATGTACTGAACCGAGAAACCAGCCCTTTCCGGGCGGAGGAACCAGCTCCCATGCAGAAGCGTCTGGCGGGCCATCATCCCATCCGGCACAGAATGCTTCTGTAGCCTCGTCACGCATACTCATCACGAAGCACTCCAGCTTCTGGACGCGCAGCCACCACATCAGCTGTGGCGTGGTCTGGCAGCAACTCCGGATTAACGCCGGGTGTGTCCAGTAGCCCCGCGCATCGCGATCAACCTCTACGGGCACAATCATTTTTCGTCCTCCCTGCGTTCAGTATGCGCTGTCGGTAAAGCTGTGCCGGATGCAGATATTTCGTCGGTTTCAGCTTCACGGTATTTCAGAAACTCACTGACTCTCCTGACCAGTTTCTCTGAGTCCCGGTCACGCAGCAGCGGGATACCCGCCTGCCTCAGAACCTCTTCCAGCAGGATATCGCGCCGGATACGCTGTTTTTTCAGATGTGAGGCGTCATCAAGTTCAATCGCGCCAACGATAGCAAAGGTGCGGATATCAACGATGACCACGTCGCAGTGCCACTGAGACGCCATGCGGAAGAGTTGCCACCAGGTCCGGGAACGTGGCCGGATGTGGGGAGCGAGTGTGGCAATATCCGCCACCCGGACCTGCGGGCATAACAGCCAGCGCTTACGGCTGGTATGCCTCAGCAGTGCCCGGTAAAAGTGTTGTTCCCGTGGTGTCATCAGCGTGTCATTTCCCACCCAGACCCGCTGGCGACACAATCGCTGTTCGGCCTCTGAGGGGCGAATCCCCAGGGCTTTCAGTGACATCAGGACCGGAGATGTCTTCGTTACGGCCCGTCCTTTCAGAAGCAAAACCAGAAACCCCAGCAGACTCAGCACAACAATGGTACTGCCTGCCATCATTAGTATTTTCGCCATGCTGTTTATTCCTTCGCCTCTGCCGGCAGCCTGTCCAGCAATGCGCGGCGAAAGGCGTTCGGCAATCCTCTCCCGGCCAGAACATCGGCAATCAGAGCCGACATGACGGAAATCAGCAGGACGTAGCGCAGGACAAAACCAGTCTGATGCACAAGCTCTGTGGCGGGCATTTCCCGCAGAGCGCTGAAGACCCGAACAGCATCCTGCGGAAATCCCCAGGCAAGAAAGCACAGACCAGCCAGCATCACCGCCGGCGCGTATATCAGCCCCCGGCTGACGCACCGTTGAGCCAGGTCCAGAAGGGCAACCATCTGACGGCGATACACGTCAGCATCCTGCAGAATTTCCCATTCCAGACGGGCCTTTTCATGGCGCGGCAGTATGGCCACCACCTGAATACCGTCACGGATACCGACCTGCGGTGAGACCTCCGGTCTTCTCATCCGGTCGGTGTGCCGGGTGTACAGGGCCAGGCCGGCCCACAACAGCGCGACAGATAACGCAACCAGATAAAATCCGCCTGCCCGGGATGCAGGAGAAAATAAAACCATCAGGACCAGCGCCAGCGCGATACCGTATAAATAACAGAATAGCTGCTGCTCAGGGCGCAGAATAAAATACCGCAACATATTCACATTCCTTTTAAATATTAAAACCAACCCACACCAGTAATCCCCATGACATTCCACAGACCGTTTGTAGCTATATACGCAAGGGATTTGAATCTTTTAAATAGTGAGCCCAGATATATATTCAAAATTAAATCCGGGTACTGATTTCATTTGTGAATAACCGGACAGGTATTATCATAAACGCAGTCAGTCAGTCAGCCAGCCTGAATGATGATGAAAATACCCACCCCGTCAGCGTCAGCGTCTCTTCCGGCTCATCCGGCGCACACAGAGTAACACTGGTGTCGGTCACACTCAGAATGTCAAAGCCACCTTCCTTTATCAGGTAGCGAATCACATCGTCCCTGGAGTGAAGCTGGCCCGAACCCACCATCCGCAGTACCGCACGCCTTATCATTCTCCGTGCCTGTTCAGACTCAGGTAAAGCAGACTCATCTGTCATTTCATCTTTAACCATTACTTAACCTTCTCTTTTAAAATATGATTTCCCGGAGGGAAAAGAATAACAAGACACAGAACATATCTTTCAGAAAGGAATAATAACCATCACTGTGCAGTAATATATAATGACCGCGCAGTAAACATTAATAACTCACTTACCGAAAGAATATAAAACCTGTTAACACAGGCGCAATCGCCCCTGACAGTATATTTTCATTCCGTTACAGGTCTTTCCAGTCAGGTAATTTATGCACTCTTCGTAGCCACAGGTAAAAAAAAGCCATCGTCAAGCCAAATAACACGCTCGTGATAAGACTGACCGCACAAGCGAACAGAGGACTCATCCCCTGTGGACGCCAGACCATAAGATACATCAACAGCCCGTACATTACGGAGAAACTGCCTGCCATCAACCCGAAAACCTGCCAGAACGAAGCAAACGGCAGCGGGGGAATTTTTACACCCAGCCACCACAGAAAACGTATCAGAGGCGGTGCGTAATTACATTTAAACATATTATGCCTGACCATTATCGCCAGAGCCTTTTGTTTACGTACTTCAAAATCCATTCCTTTCCTCTGTCTCTGCTCAGCCAGACGACTGGCTTCGCATGCGCTCAGTACGCAGAAGCTCCTTCATCATGCGCTCACCGGCATACCTCGCTTCTTCAGTAGTGACGGTGGCCACCGCATTCCCCTGCAGGTCATAGCGGGAAGCGCCTTCCCGCATCCGGGACAGATAACCTGCAGAACGGGTCAGGCTTTTCAGGCACTTAATCACCTGCTTATGCGATAACGGCAGGTCACGCTCTGTAATGTCCGCAAACAGCTGTTCACGCATCCCGGTTGCCAGCAGGCGCGGGGCGTTACCCTCAAACAGCTGCGGCCAGAACGCCTTCAGGGTCATGATAGCCTGCTCCGGCGGCAGCAGCTGAAGATAACGTACAGGAGGCGGAGTCTTTGCTGCTTTTACCGCTTCTTCTGCTGCCTGGCGTGCAGCGGCTTCGGCAGCCTTTTTCGCCTGCTCCAGCTTCTCTTTCTTGACCTTCCAGGCGGGCGGCGTCGAGACCACCACGACTTTTTTGCGGCGAACGACGCCCGGTGCGCTTGTGACATCCGTTCCCGTGCTTTCCGCCGCAGGCTTTCGTTTGAGGCTCAGTACAGGGCGTTTTTCTTCTGCCATAACAATTGCCTATAGTTCAGTTCAGATAATAAAGAGTACTATACCTGAACGGCATCGCCCTTTCCTGTTCCTGAGAAATAAGGGCGGTGGTTCCGTTTGTAACGCGTTTGGACACTATGTCCTTTCCCGGATGACCTCCGGGTTTTTTTTACATTGAGACGACAATACCCAGCACCGCCAGATGCACGGCATAGAACATCACAAAGAAATGCCGTGGCCAGAACCGTTTAATCTCCCCTCCGACCGATGAGCACACCATTAATACGAGCAGCGCGATGGCCAGCCCGGCCACCGACTCACTGACATCATTGATATTCATCAGTAACACCATGATGGCCCACAGCGCACCATAACTCAGCCGTTCCGTCGCATGCTGTGCGCGGCAGAGCAGCCAGCTGGCGATGAGCATCCCCACACCCGTCATGCCGTAACTGCCGGCAGACAGCGGCATCCAGGTTATCAGAAGTCCGACTGCCGGGAGGGTGCAATACCAGGATGGCAGGCTGAACCACCGCAGCGCCTGACCGGTGACGGCAAAGACAAACAGGATATTACCCGTGTACCACGGGTACCCGATAAGCATGAACGATACCTGCGCAACGAGCGCCCAGCCCCAGAGGCTGTTCAACTGCGACTGGCGGATATCCGCGTGCCGGGCCAGATTCATCCCCCAGACCAGACCGAACAGCGGAAAGCAGCCCCGGCCCAGGAGACGCATAAGCTCGTTGTTGTGCGCCAACAGGAGTCCGGTGTGGTCAGTGACCATCAGAAGCAGCGCCACCGTTTTGATGATATCCGTCTGCCCGAGCGTCCAGGTCAGGAGAGCCTGCAGCCAGCGGTCTGCCGCACTAAAACGCATTGTGTATGTTGTCATCGTTGCTTCCTTTTTATCCCTGATATTGCTGTGCCTGACAAAAACTCCAGGCGCATCAGTCGCCGCCGAGGGTTTTCTCCCGGTTCAGGTCCCGCACCATGTCCCGCTCCATCTCCTGCAGACGTTCACGCTGCAGACTCTCTGAGGCGACCTGCTGTATCGCGGCCTCCTGGCGTCGGGTCTGAGGGTCATCCGTCAGCGGTGTTTTCTCTTCGCCCGGGCGGTCACGCTCCAGACCACGAATCACGTCCCCGATAACCTCTTTTATCCGATCGCCTGGCTCGCCCGCTTTCTTCTCCTCTCCGGCGACTTCCCGGGCAGCCTGTTCCGCCTGTTTTTCCATTTCCCGGCGCTGCGCCTCTTCTGCAGCCCGCTGTGCCAGCACTTCCGGCGGGAGCGGGATGTCAGTACCGGTATCAGGGAGCGGTGTATTCGGCAGGGGGTCAGCCCAGATGCGCCCGCCGGTGATGGCCTCCGGGTTCCAGGGGCGGTCGTCGCCGGCAAGGCGAACTATCACCCCGCTGTCGGGGTTGTCGCGGGCTGTTCTCACGCCTTCGCCCATATTCCCCGCCAGCAGACTTTCGCCGTTGCGGCTGTTCTGCAACGCCACAAACCGGGCCGTTTCATCCCCCATAATCCGCCCCTCGCCCCCGATAGCCTCCAGCCGCCCGTCCCTGTCCGTCAGCGGACTGAGCCAGATACCGGCCTCTTTGCCGTTTTTATCGAATGCCGGCAGGGCCACATGTGGCTGCGGGTATTTTTTACCGGGTGAGATGAATTTACCCGGAGAGCGGCCTCTGGCCAGACCTGACTGTTGCAGGGCGGCCCGGCCTGCGGCGGTTTCATCCAGCGGCTGTGCACGACCATAGAGCTGACCGGCATTCTTCACCGCCCGGGTGTTCTGCGGTTCGAGCACATCATGCGCGCTGGCCTTTTCCTGAGAACGGCTGACCGCCGTGGTCCATCCCTCCCGGTTATCGGTGTAGACCTGCGCGTGCTGTTTCATGCGCGACAGCGCCACGTAGGCCGACTCAAAGCTGACCAGCGCTTTCCGGCGCCCTTCCACGCCTTCGAGTGCGATGGCGAAAGGTTCGCTGGCCCCCTGCGCGCCGTGGGCGGTGATGGCGTAGGCAAGGTCGATGTGGCGCTGCGCTTCATCGGCCTTCGGGTTCAGTGTGCGGGTGGTTTTACCGTCAGACAGCGTGACACTGTCACCCGAGACCGTTTTCACCTCCCACACGCTGTTGGCGACGTAACCCCGCTCCGGGTCGCTTTTGCTGAAGCGCATCCGGTCACCCTGTGAGACGGTGATGTGCTCCGGGCGATAGAGCGTGACGCCCTCCGCTGAGGCCTCCCGGGGAGAGAGAAGACGAATGTTACCCTCATTGTCCTTAAGGGTGATGAGCTGGTTCTCCTTATCGACGCTCTCAATCCGCTGGTAGGTGTTATCCAGAAGAGCCACTGCCCCCTGATGCTCTGACCAGGTGGACAGCTTACGCAGCTCACCGTCACGGATATTGCTCGTGACCAGTACCGGCAGGGTCACCTCCTCTTTACTGACCTCGCCATTCTGTACACGCGCATCATGGATGAGCCCGTTGAGCGCCCGGCGGTCTGCGTTCAGATGCGTGATGATGAGCGTACTCGCCTGCGCCGCCGGGGTGCGCCCGGTGTAGTCCTTCACAATCGCATCATGAAGGGACACTGGCGTGCCAGGCGGTATTTCCTTACCCTCCTTCAACGCATCCTGTATCGCTTTCTCCTGTGCCGGCGTGAATTCTGTGACCGAGTTTTCAGGTACCCAGGCGCCGTCCTTTCTGGGCACCTGCTCAGGCGTGACCTGCTCAATAGTGGACAGCGCACGGCTGATATCCCGGTCAATCAGGCTGTAGACCGCCGGTCTCAGCTCAGGCACCTGGCGCACGATTTCTTTCATGATGGCCACATCAGCCGCGCTGCGCTGTTGCATCAGACGGAACGGCTGGCCCGGCGCGATGGACTGCAGCTGGTCGGTATCGCCGCTGAGTACGGCACGGCCTCCCCCGGCCGCAATCAGGGAGAGCGCTTTCGCGGTGTCTGCCAGCCCGACCATCGAGCTCTCATCGAGCAGGAACAGCGTGTTGCTGAAATCCGGCGTCTGGCCGTTGCGCTGCTGCAGCTGCGTGTCGTGAAGGAATGAGGCGGTCGTCTGCGCGTCGACGCCGGCGCTCTGCATCTCGCCCACGGCGCGGTGTGTCGGCCCCAGACCAATGACGCGCGGGCGCGTCTCTTCCGGCAGCAGGCTGATGGCGCTCATCACAGCTTTGAACTGCGTGGTTTTCCCCACCCCGGCATAGCCCTGAACCACAGTGAACCGGTCCGGGGTCTCGAGTATCATCCGGGTTGCCGCACGCTGTCCGGCGGTCAGGTCTGTCATGAGGCTGCCCGGCACCCGGCCCATCAGCGGTGCCACCGCATCCTTACCTTCCAGCACCCGCGTCAGGACGCTTTTCTCCGCATCCCAGGTCTGGCGGGAAATCAGCAGGTCATTGCCGTGGCCGGAGGCCACCGGCACATTCAGCAGACTGCCTGCCTTAATCTGCGCCTGAATGGTTGCCTCTATGTCCTTCATCGGGACTTTGCCGCCGCCTGTTTCCAGCGCCGTGGCCAGCAACTGCGGGCGGGTAAAGGTCAGGCTGTTGCTCTCCAGCAGCGGCACGGAAAGGTGAATCGCCTGCTCTGCCGGGGTATGCAGTCCGGCTTTCTGCTGTGCGATGGCCGCCTCCAGGTCTGCTTCTCCCGAGCGGACCTTCAGCTGCTCTGAGACCACGCTGAACGCGGTGTGCCGCGCCAGTTTCTCTGTGGTGCGGGCCGCGTCCTGCGCGGAGTACAGCCGGATATGGCTCCCGCTCTGCGCCAGCTGGTTCAGCGTGGCGTTATCCAGCTCACGTTGTGTCACCGAGGCAAAGACGGTCGCCGTTTCGCTGACCGACCGGCCGGGACTCTCCACCCAGCCGTGGCCGACCTTAATCCCGTCGAACGGGCTGCTGCCGACAGGAAGCGTCTGGGTGGTTTTCTGTCCGGGACGCTGAACCGTCAGCTGCCCGGCCTCCGCTTTCAGCACCGTGACACTTTCCCCGCCCTTCAGTCGCGTGTCGGGGATTTTCCCGAGTACCGCCAGACGTTCGCCCTCTGCCACCGGCAGCTTATTCGTGCGAAACAGCGTCCACTGGCTGTCGACGGCGGAGACTTTCAGGTCCAGACGCTCTCCCTCACGGTCTTTCAGGGTCAGCATGTTGCTGCTGGCCGTCACACGGTCAATGACAAAGCGGTCATGCTTCCGGGTCTCCGGGTCCCACCGCTCCATCACCATGCCCTCGCGGTAGTAGTCCCGCACGCCCCGGCTCTTGCTGTCCAGCCACACCGGCGTCAGCGCGGTCACCATCATGTCCCGGCTGCCGAGCGCCCCCTCATTTTTGAGGGTGTCGCGGATAACGTTATTCAGGACATTCTGCTCACGCGTGCCGCTGATTTGCGCCACGCTCTCCTGCCCTTCACGCACGCTGACGGCGAACTCCTGAGCCAGCCGGCTGTAACGCGCACTTTTGTCCGGCTCGCTGATGATGTCTGCCGTCGCCTGCTTGCCGCCCTGCCACCTGTAGGTGTTCACGCCGCTGTCTTTCAGGACCGTCAGCGCGCTCCCGGTTCCGCTGCGCTTGCCGCTGTCGGAGAGCAGGACCTGTACGTTATGGCGCATGGCGCCATCGAGCAGGGAAATCGTCTCCTTCAGGCTCAGCTTCTCCGCCTGGTCGACAATTAAGGTCCCGCCCGGGATAAACGCCGTCCCGTCCTGCAGGGCAGATTTGCCTGTGACGGTTTCTCCGGCCAGTCGCGCATCCCCGGCAAGAAATTCCCGGGAGCGATTATCGGCGGCGAGGATATGCACGTCGCGCCCCTGCTCCCGGGCCATCAGCGTCAGCTCGGCCACCCGCTCCCGCTGGCCTGCCGCGCCGCCCTGACCGGCGACAATCCCCATCGCCGGACGGTCCTGCGCCAGGACGCTGACCGCATCGCTGAAGGGAGCCTCGCGCACCACCGACGCGTCGGGCGTGACGGAGACGTGGTTCTGCCGCTGAATTTCCTGGCTGAGCGCTTTCACGGAGAGCTCATCAAGGACGTGAATGTTTGAGGTGAACAGGCCTTTCTCCCGGTCGAGCGGGATAAGCTGCTCCCGTTCAATCGCCGCATCGATGCCCGTCCGCGCCAGTTCAAACACCCCCGGCTTTGCCTCCAGCTGGCCAACCGTGCGCGCCAGCACATCGGCATACGTAAACTGCACCTTGCGGTCGCTGAGACCGGCAATGGCCCGGGTCACCACATCCGTGATATCCGGCCCGTCGGTCTTCTCCGGCGCTACGGGTGCGCGGGCAATCTCTTCTGCCCGCGCATCAGCCGCCTCACGGTAGCCACGGATGTCAAAGCCGGTCTCCTTCAGCGTATTCATCCACTCGACCATCTTCTCGGCCGGGTCGATGGCTTCCTTTGACCTGCGGGTATCGAGCGCCGCCACATCCCGGGATTTGAGCGACGCATCGGGTCCGGCGGCTTCTCTGACTTCCCGGCTGCGCGAGGAAAACGCCTCAACCGGGACATCCTTCATCTCCCACATGCCGTGCTTACCCACGACTTCGGTTTCATATCCGAGCTTTTCCACCAGGGGTTTCAGTGCCTCCCGGTAGAGTTTCCCGAAGGCTGTCTGGTTAGCGTACACATTCTCGATAAAGCCCGTTTTACCAACCGTATCGGTGCCGAGAGACTGCCACTTGTCCCCGTTCTGCGTGGCATTGATTACGACGGCATGGGTGTGCAGCTGCGGCTCCTGATTGCGGTTCGTATCGTGGTTGAATTTCGCCACAATCAGATTGCCGGTCAGTACGGTTTCGCTTTTACCGTCCGCCATGACACGGGTCGCAGTCAGGGTCTCCAGTTGTTTCACGGCTTCCGTCACCGCCTGGTTATGGGCATCAACAAGGCGCTTATCGCCACCCAGCATGGCCAGCATCGAGACACTTTTAGGCGCCGAGAACGTCAGGTCATAGCCCGGGCGATGTTTGTTCTCTCCGTCCTGCATGCGGGTCAGGTCGCTGCCGTCCGGCAGCTTCCCTTTCAGTAGTTCGGTGAACACGGCCTTGTCGACCGCTTTTCCGTCCAGACCCAGCGCTTCCGCCCCTTTGCCCTGCCAGCGCTCCTCCATGCTGCCGATGACGTAGTAATTGTCTTTGTCTGTATAGTAATTACCGGCACTCCCGGCCGACTTGACGGAGCCAATCGACATCATCAGAAATTCCCTCCAATCTCAATATCATCCTGCTCATCGCGGCGGTGGCTGTGGTTAATGTTGACCTCTTCACGCCGCTGCATCTCGCGCTGCGTCTGCTCATCAGCCAGCCAGGCGTCATACGCCTGCATGTCTTCGATTTCACCGTCCTCATTCATGCCAGCCGGCATCATCTCCTGTCCCTGCTCTGCAGGCTGCTGAGCCAACTCCTGTTCGGTGCCGCCGGTCGTGGCCGCCGTCGCAGCTGCAGAGGACGCTGTCGCACTGGCAGCAGCAGGAGTCGCTGCCGGTGCCGGGCGGGTTAACGGTACGGTCGCGACTTTAGCCTGTGGCGCTCCTTGTGCCTTAACGGATGACTGTGCAGACAGCGTTTCAGCTGTCGACACGGGCTTCACGGGTACAGGTGAGACCGGAGCGCTTTCCGGCACTGGCTGTCCGGGCGATGTCTTGCTGTCTGCATCACGCTGTTCAGGCTCCGGCGCATCCGGCGTGAACAGCGCTCTCGCCAGACTGCCTTCGGCTTCCCGCGCCTCCAGGAGCGCACTGAGTCTGGTGTCCACACGCGTATCGAGAGTGCGCTGAATAAACCCCTCAGCAATTTTCGGACGCGGCTTGTACTTCAGGGCCAGCTTCACGGCCGGATACGGCCCGGGCAGCGTGACGTAACAGGACAAATCAGGGAGTGTCTGAATATCGGAATAGCTGACCAGCGTTTCACGCTCTTTTTCTTTCCCGGTCGATACCCCGTCACGCACCGGGTCTGCACCGTAGGAGTACTGTTCGCTGGCCTTGAGGATTTCCTTCTCACCAATCTCACCGGCGGCAAACTCCGCTATTTCCCTGCTGGGAGAACGGAAGAAGGCCCGGGTGTTCATCACGTCAAAGAGCGTGGCGGCGGGTTTCACGCCATAGATGTCTTCCAGCTGGGCGTAGGACTGAATACCAAACACATAGCAGCCGCCGAACTTACGCGCTTCCGGCAGGATTTCGACCAGGTCCGGCAGCTTGTGCAGCGTGGGAAGCTCATCAGCAAAAATCCACACGCGCCGGTTGCGGTTCTCCCCCATAGCCAGCAGACCCCGGATGGCAATCGACAGCCACATCGAGATAACGGGCTTCAGGGAAGCATGCGTGTCTGCATTGGAGGAGATGAACAGCCAGCCATTGGGCCTGTCCTCACGCACACCGCGCATCCAGTCCCGGATAGTGAACGGCTCGCCATTCTTCTCAATGCCCTGCAGATAGCGGATGGCCTTGACGTAGTTGGTCAGCACCGCACGGATACTGATGGCGGTTTTCTCAATTTTTTCTTCCACCAGGTTAGCCGCCGGTGTGTTCTGCAGATAGGCGCGCAGCTTGTCGATTTTGATGGAGAGCATGGTATCAACCAGCTTCTCGTAGCTGCGGTCCTTGTCTTCGCGCATCAGATACGCGCCTTCGGCAAAGATGGTGCGCCCTGAACCCTGCCAGAACGGGTCCTCTTTGGTGCCCATCGGGATAAGGGTGTTCGAAACGTTATCGAAGTCCGGCAGCGTCAGGCACTCTTTCCACAAATCCCAGGCCGCACAGCGCGAATCCAGCGGGTTAAGGATTTTATCGAGCGACGGGTCGTAGTAGCTTTTGACAAACTCACAGGAGCGGTCGTAGATGATGGCCATATCGCCCCGGGCGCGCACGTAGTTCAGCAGGCGGCGTATCACTTCAGATTTACCGGAGCCCACGGTACCGTGCAGGCAGAAGTTCTGGATTTCAGAGTTCAGCAGTATCGGCAGGTCGCCAATTTTAATGTCCGAGGCCATACCATCACGCTTCATCTGGCGGGCCACTTCTTTGGGCTTGTCGGAAAGCTGGCGCCCGCCGGTATTCTCATCCTCACTCTGCTGTTTCCCCTGACGGCCCAGCACCCAGCTGGCAACAAAGAACGTCACGATACAGATAACGAGGGAAACGACGGCCGCAAACACAAAACTGGTCCATAGCTGCTCACCGCACCAGATAGTGTATTTATCGGCCAGGATTTGTTCTGAGGTATATTCCAGCGACTGGCCGTAATATTGAATGGTGTATACGGGCTGGGAGCGAATAATATCGCGCATGGGACCAAGCGTCGTACACCACCAGTACACGCAGCCGTTCACAAAGGTCTGCCAGCTGAGCCGGTACATCAGCATCAACCCGCACAGCACCCAGAATAAAATAAACAGCACGTAAAATATAATATTGGCAATCTGGCCAAACATGCGAAAGCGCATATTGGCAATCTGACCGCCCTGCGTCATATCTTTGGCATTGAAGCTCATGGCAATAATCCGTCAGTAGACCATTGAGGAAGGAATGCCGGATATCAGAAAAATATCCGGAAGAAGGTGATTACATCATTAAAACATTCCGCCGCTGGCGGCAACGCCTCACAGGCGCACAAGTAAATTGCGCACATGTTCAACGTTTTTGTATAAACTATTTAAGGGTATATAGAACGATGAAGGCAGCAAGTTGCACTCTCCGCCCCGCAACTAATAAAAATCACCATATAAAATCAATTTTCCACCACATTACCTTTGAGAGCGCTTAATACTGATGTCAGCAGTGACAATTGATACCTTCCAAAATCTAAATTCATAACAAAACCAAAAAAAATCGTTGTCAAAAGAACCATGAATGCATAAGGAAATGGGGAGTCATAAAAAAATCTATTATAAATAGCCAGTGCCATGATTATCATCATGTATGCAAAAGCATAAGCAAGAAGTTTTTTTGAAAAAAAACGATATATTACTGACTTTTCCCTGAAGGACTTTGGAACTGATAAAAATAGAGAACGAGCGTTCGCCACCCCGAGCAGAAGAATCAGACCAACAGCACCAGGAAATATCAAAACCCAGAATATGTATTTGACATCATAATACTCTGATCGCACACTAATTAATGCGCAAAAAATATTCCATATTACCAGACAAAGACCGGGCCACATGCATACCCAAAAAGACGGTATTTCGGCATCGCCCTTTGAAAGCACATCTTTTAACTCATCCACTTCTTTAATAAGCGTTTTATTATTCATCATCATTTTCACCTTTTCCCATCAATGTAATCCTTTTGAATTTTGGCTGCCTTTGCCTCTAGCTCACGTGGTGAGTCAGCTCCGGGTAAGGATTTCACTACGCTGGCTCTTTCATTATATTCATTTTCGAACTTATTTCCCTCTGTATTATGATGTTTTTCGAGATCAGAATTCTGTTTTCTAATCTCATTGCCATCACGCTCTATCCCCTGCTGGGTTTCTTGATGCTGTTGATTATTCTGCGCTATCATCCCATCCACTTTCTGACCCACATTATCCTTAATCCCCGCATCTCGTGTCATAGCTTCGATATTGCCGGCATTATGTCCGTAGTCGGCCATTACCGAACCACGGTCACTACCACCTGATACACCGGACATGTTCTGACCGATGCTTTCGCGGCCCTGTTGATAAGCACCATCAACTTTTGGTTCAACCTGCGCTTTGACGAATTCACGCGCCAGTGCCTCACGTTGCGCAGCGACTTCTGGTGAACTTGTGTTGGTCAGAATGACTTCTGCATTCTGCGGAGAACGCTGTTGGACAAAGTGAGCAAACTGCTGAGTCAGGTTCTCGTTCATCTGGCCGCTCATGCTCTCTGTACGGGATGCCATCTCACTATATTCATGGCTACGAGTCCGGCTGCTTGTGTACTGGTCATAGCTGTTTTTCGCGCTCGACAGCGATGCCGCAAACTGGTCAACGCGTGAGCTGGCATTGTTATCTGTCCTATTACCCGATGTACTAGTTTTACGGCTGGTAAAGTAATCCGATGCTTCCTTGAAGTCTTTTGCCGCCTGACTGCTGGTATCATGACGGCTGTCATGTGACTGCCTACCTGAAGATCCGATACTATCCGTATCTCCTGAGTTATGAGTCCAACCTGCACTGCCTTTAGCACCGACTTCAGCTGATAGTCCAGTACCCCATTTACCCAGCTTACCGAATAGCTGATCTCCCGAACTGAGTTTACCTGATACGTGCGCATCGAATGACTGAGCTCTTTTGGAAGAATCTTCCATCAACTGATTGAATGACTCTTCATTGCTGATGTTATTGGCCTTCGCATTAGAAACAACCGCATTCCACATTTTACTTCTGGCCATTGAATCCTGTGAAGACTCAGTATTATCGGCCCCACTCGTCGTCGATGCACTGGTACCCATATTTGTGCCAAACTGTTTCAGGCTGTTCCAGGCGCTCGTCACGCTGCTGTTGTAGCCATGCAGGGCACTCTGTGCCTGCACATCTGTCTCGCGGGCCATCTGTTGATTGGCACTGGCCAGTTGCCGGCTGACATTGATATCAACCGGTAGCTTAGAACTGCGCGCATCCCAGATAGTCGTCCCGTCCCCGGTCTGCGTCTCCGTGCCACCGTTCCCCAGCTGCCGCGACATCTGACCGAAGCTGGTCGAACTGTTGGTACCCCAGCTGTAGCCGCTGACGTTCTCCATTTGCATATTGGCAAAAGAGTAATTGCCGTCCACGACGCTGGATGAGGCCTGGGACGTCGAACTGAGTCCCGAGGAGGCAAAGTGGCTGTAAGCACTGGAGAACCCTGCCCCCATACTTTTTATCATCGCCCAGCTGAGCGGCGGTATCATCATCGAGATATACCCGGCGGTGGTCGCAATATCTGAGTTTTTCAGCTGCACCTGAGAGAGTTCAGACAGCACCACCGGCACACCGTTTTGTCTGGCGTAATACGCCATTGCGCTGTTCAGGATGGCATACAGCAGTGGCCAGGACTGCAGCCATATCAGAGCAAACATGTATCCTTTCAGGACCTGCAGCGTCATCATATTGAACATTGCTGCCATAATCATAATCGGGAACATCCCAATCATGATGCCCATGATGACCGTCTGCATCATCGGCAGTGAGCGCAGTGCCTGATGTCCCATCGTGGCCTGGGCCAGTCGTTGTTTTTCCAGCGACGTGGTGTTGGCGATGTTCACCAGGCTTGCCGTGTCGCCGCTGCGGGACGCGTAGCTCTGGAGACCGTTACGCAGCGCATTCATGGTGACGTTCTGGCGGATAATCTGCCCGGCACTCTGGCTGGCGTTATAGAAGTATCCGTAGCTGTCGCCTATCATCTGGCTGAACAGAAGGTCCGGATTGGGTTTGCCACCGAACAGCTGGCGCGCATAGTAGCTCCAGGTCTTCCCGCCAGTCTGGGAGTCGAGCGCCAGCCGTTGTTTAAGCTGTGTCGCTGCCACCTGGCAACTGATAAAGGCCGAGCCCAGTTCCGGCTTTTCAAGAAACTTATAGTCGTGATTGGGTACCTGACGCAGCGGACTGGGCTTTGAAAATATCAGCGTGTACGGGTCAGAGGAGTTCATCAGCTCCTCAAGGGTGTATTTACCGTTGAGAAAGATATCGCCCATCACGCAGTTCTGGACATAGTCGGAGAACAGGGTGGTGATTTCGGGGTTCTGCGAAACAAAATCGGTGCTTTTCGCCACCAGGTTTCCGCCAAATAGCATCCCGGTCTTACTGTAGGTGACACTGTCGGGCAGGGAGAAAATCATCTCGTAGCTCTGTACCAGGGCATTACCCACACGCGTGGTCAGCGACGCCGGAATGGCCAGGCCAACCGGGACGTTATCCACTTTGTAGACCTGCGCCACGTTGCTGTAGTCGATTATCTGTACAGGTGTACGGACGACAACCAGCATCGAGACGAGGGTCAGGGAGAACACCCAGCCGATAAGGTCCATCACGCTGTGTTTTTTTATCCAGCTGACGGCCACAATCAGCACCGAAAACGCGATGCACATTTTCTCAATGGACGACCAGGTGGCGGTCCCCATGAACGCCGCGATGGCATTCAGGTTGCCCCGCAGCCAGTCGCCCCCGGCGATGGTGTAGATTTCAAGTGGCGTCATCAGAGGCTCCCTCCGAAATGGTAGTTGTTCTGGTAGCGGGTCATCATGCGGGCGGACACCTGCTGGCGCATATAGCTCATCTGCCGGTCAACAACCAGCATCGCATCCTGCTGGACCTGAACACGCGCCTGGAAGGCGGCAATCTGTACGCTTGCCTGATTCAGGTTTTCCAGAATTAAATCCATTGTCGACTGCGGATAGTTGCCTGTGGCAATCATGGCCCGGGCCTGCTGTATCAACTCCTGGATGTACTGCAGGAGAATGTCGTAGCCGATATAGTCCGTGAGCTGATAAATCAGCGTGTTTGAAATACCCAGCATCTGCGGGTCGACAATGTATTTGAACACCGGGATGGTGGTGCTGGAGATAAAGCCCTTCTCCTGCTCCGTCAGGGCCTGGTCCATTACCGCCTTGCTCTGAATGCTGCTCAGAAGTGTCGAAATCTGGCTCTTAAGCGCCTTGTCGGCGGCAATGGTGACCGTCGCATCTGCCACCACCTTCAGGCACTTCTCTGAATCATTGCAGTGGTAGATTTTAGCCGTCCCCCCTTCCATCATGGCTTTAATCAGGTCCTGGTCTGTGGTACGCGCCGGCAGCGGGGTGATTTCACTGTTCTCACCGAAAATCAGCGTCCCGGTCAGCGTCATAACAAACTCTTTCAGTTCTTTATTGCCGTCAAAAAGCCGGTTTTTGGACAGGGCGTTCCACATGATGTTGATGTTCTTCATCACCCGCTCCTTGTCCTTATCGCTGGCTTTATCCTGCACCTTGCCCATCTGCCCGCCTACCGAACAGCCCTGACGCGATGCGGCCCAGTCGGCAAAGATATTGCTTTCACCGGCAATGTCCTGGCAGACCTTCTGCTGCGCCACCTGAGTACGGGGAAAGAGTCCGCCCACAATACCCTGTGCGGCCTGACAGGAACTGAGGTTCATACTGTTGATGTCGCTGGCCATCTTCTGGAGGAAGTCTTTGGCCGTTTTGATTTCGGGTACCGTGGTCTGCAGGGCAAGGTCAAAGAAGTAGCCTGCCGCGTTGGACATGATTTGTTTGCCGAAGCGCTGCAGCTGCTCGCTGTTAATGAAGCTGAATGAGCCCAGGTACGCATCGATGCCGCCGCAGCCGGCGTTGATATCCGGCAGGGTCATGCTGACCAGCTGGATGGTTTTCACCTGCGTCCGGGCATACAGCGAACCGCCGGAGGCATAGCCCGCTGCCTGTCCCTGCCAGACCTGTGGCTGACTGGTATTGGACGCGAACCCCAGCTTGTTGAAGAAGTTATTCATATCGCCGTTCACATCGGCGGCGGCCGGGAGAGACAACCCCAGCAAAAAACCGCCCGCCAGCGCGGCCCTTTTAATGTCGCCCATTCCCTGCCTCCCCCATCATCTGAAATACCGTATCGACTCGTGCCATAAAGCCCTGCGCATCCGTGGCGCCCTGCAGAACCGGGTAAGCCGCCAGCGTATTCACGTTGACCAGAAACGTGGTCGGCGTGGCCACCGGGATGTTCGGGAAAAAGGTCTGCATCACCTCAGGCGGTACCGGCAGCGCCTCGGGAAAGGCCTCATCGCCCTGTCCGTCAATGGTATAGGGGAAGACAGAGAAGCCGTACTGCGTGGCCAGCTGCTTCAGGACCGGGTCAAACTTATGGCAGTACGGGCACTTCCCCTGCATAAACAACACCACTTTCCAGTCCCGCAGGTCCACCTGCCTGCCGTTGCTGAGCCGGAACCAGCGGGGCTGAGAAACCGGCGTCACCGCGCGCGGAGCGCCATCCTGCCGGGAGGCAGATAAAGCGCCGGAGATACCCTGCGGGTCCCAGAGCGACCTCACCTCATCGAGTGTGCCCGCCTGCGCCATGCCGGAAAGGGCCAGGAGCAGGGTCACCGTTGCGGCTGTTTTAGTTGTGTTCTTCAGGCTGTTTTTCACGGGCCTTCTCCTCCTTTTCGGCTTCAGCAATGAGGGCGTTGAGAATGCGGTATCCGCCGAACACCACCATGCCCAGCCCGAAGATTTCTCCAGCCTGGATGGCCAGCTCAGGCTGCTTTCTGACGAGCCGGGCGATGAGGTGGAAAAATACGCCCACGGCCAGCACCCACATCCCGGTAATGTCTAAATCGGGAAAACGAATCTTTCGCATCACTCGTTCCTTAAAAATTGGGTTTAAAGTCGCTGGAGACATAGAGGAACTGTTTCGCCAGGTCGTCCTGGCTGATGAATCCATAACTGAGCGGCTTCACCTGGCCGCTTTTCGGGTCGACCAGCATCATCGCGGGGAAGTACTTCACGCCGAGTTGTGCGGCCTGTCCCTGGTCAGTCCGGCTGTCGGGCAGCATGGGGTTAATAACGCCGTCGACCGACACAGGTATCACGCTCAGGCCGTAGGTTTCTCGGAAGTTCTGAATCACCTGGACCAGCTGGCCGTCAATGGCTTCGCGGCCCCGGTAAAAGAACATCACGCCAAAATGCTGCGCGAGGGTGGAGATAGCCCGGCGCTGTTCGGCATAATCGGCGGCCAGCTGGTTTTTTACCGTGCCGTTGTAGTGGCTGTACTGCAGGTTGTAATCGAGTTCCGGGTGCGCCAGCATGGCTTTCTTCGCGCTCATCGAGAACAGGCCGGCCTGCTGCGTCCAGTAGTTCTGCAGACGGAAGTACTTCACAAAGGCCGGTACTGAGGGGTACATAATGGCTTCCGCCAGCGCTTTCTTCGTCGCCTGCTGCAGGAGAGCCTGCTTCTGGAGAATATCCATTTGCAGTGGCGGTGTAGCCGGAACCGGTGGCTTGTCAGTATCCCGGGATTTCAGTCTTTCGTTGTACCACTGCCAGCCCGCGTCTTTGGCGAAAGCCGGCATCAGGGCGCAGCAAAGGCACCCCGCCAGCATGGCGGCATGTATTGTTCGCATGGCAAATACCCTTTTATGAATTATTGCGACTGGCGTGACAGATGCTGATAGACACTGTATTTATCGAGCTGGCGCTGTATCTTTCCTGCATCATCACGGGCTTCAAAGCGGTAACCGCTGCAGTACAGAGGCAGATGATTTATCTGAAGGTCCACCCGCTCCCCGTCCCTGACCACCCACGCGGCCTGAGAAACAGTGTCGCACTGGATCCCCCAGGCCCGGTTGGTGGTCATAAATGCGTTAACCTGTCTGTCCCGCCACAGGCTGTACGACATAATGCTCACCAGAAAAACAACAAACACGCTGACAAACAGCACCACCATTCCATACGATTTTCTCTCTTCCATCCCTGCTCCTTTATTTTCCCTTCTGTAAAAGTCTGGTCAGCGCCGAAAAAAACAGATAATTCATAAGCCCGACACCGCCCATGCAGAGAATAAAGACCACACTCTCAACATAATCACTCCCCGATGTCCCTTTGACGGCATCCCAGGAGAAATAAATCACCGGAGATATGATAATTACCGTCAGCGTCAGTCTCAGAGAAAAATCGACGGCAGGATGTTTGTGAAAATTAACTTTCATTCTTTTCTCTCCCGTTATGAGTATTCTGTTTTACACCGTCAGCCTTGTGCAGCCCGATAACGTAGAAAATGAGTGATGCCGCCCCCATCCCCATCGACTCAGACCAGCCCCGGGCAGACAGTCCTGCAAACGCAACGGCAACAGCCGCCTGGCACGCCACGGCACCCAGGAATATAAGGAGCAGACTGCGGCCTGACATGAACAGGGCGATACAGGCTGGAATGAAAAGAAAGAGCACAAGCAAAACAACGACCATCAAGGACGCAGCCATTTAGTCACCTTTGATATGTTATTAATGGAGAGTTACTTTGCTGAAGACTGCGTGAGAAGTTCTTTAATACGCGCTTTTGTTTTTTCGGTCAGTTCGCTGTTATCCGGGATTTTCTGGTTATTGATTAAATCCTCCATGAAGTTTGTGAAATCCAGCTCGTTAAAATCAATCCCCTGGAGTTCCGCGACGGTAATGCCCCGACAGTCAGGACTGCTGGCGCCGCCAAAACCGATATGAAGCTGGCCGTTTCTGCCCTGCTGCTGAACGATCTGCGCCAGTTTTGAGTCGAACTGGCAATAGCTCCTTTTTTTCTCCAGGCAAATACCCAGAACCTTTTTAGAGCAGAACTCCCCGATACTGACCGTCAGCTTGTCTTTTTTCGCTTTGGCCAGCGCCTTTTCCTCGCTGCTGCAGCGTGCCAGCCCCACATCCTGGCCCCAGCCGCCGTCTTTGCAGCAGTTACTGAAGCCAGCCGCGAATTTTTTGCAGTATTTCGCTTTTCCCGTGAAGGCCCTGACATCCACCCCGTTCAGTGCCGCGACATCCTTCCCTGCAGCCGCCAGCGCTGCCAGCTCAGACACGGCCTGGCCAAAGTCGTTGCTCTTCCCGGACGTGGCTTTGTCACACTCCCCATCGAGGCAGAACACATCCCCGCCACAAACCATCTGTTTCCCGCTCGTCCTGGTTTCACAGGAATATGTCGCATACTCATGCAGGCAGGTTCCGTCTTCGCCGGAGAAGGCACACTGGCGGGATGACAGGGTGCAGGCCGTATTTTTCATCAGGCTTTCACAGGAGCCATAGTCCGCCGGCTGCGTGAGCCAGGTGTCCTTATATTTCCAGCAGGCTTCCGTGAACGAGTAATCCCTGCCTCCGAGGGTGATGGTTCGCGTTCCTCCCGGGCTGATACATTCCTCGCCCGTTTTTGTCCCTTCATCCTTACTGAACGGACAGCTTTCAACCCAGACGACTTCAGGCGCGTAGACGGTTTCGGTTTCCTCCATCACCAGGGTGACCGTGACCTGTACGGGTTTCTGGCTGGCCGATGATACGGTTCGTGATATTTTGCTTACAGCAAAGTTCTGCCCTGCAGTGACCACTTTGTCCACACCAAACGACTGATGAATCTTCCCCTTCCCGTCATAGGTATATTTCGTACAATGCGTGTTCTGGCCGCCTGAACATATCGATTCTGATCGTGGCCAGCTGATCACATCAATGGGGAACGTTCGCTCAAAGAGGGTCAGGTTTTCACTGACGGCACTCTTGCAGCTATCCCGCACCTTCCCTTCGGCGTCGCATTCTTCAATCCAGGGGATCACCAGAGGCTCACCATCCACCGAGGCATTCAGAAGACGACCACTGGTCGGGATCGTCAGGTTGCCACTCCATTGCCGGGTACTCCGGGCATAATTCAGCGTCACCACCTGCTGATAGGTTCGGTTAACTTTCTGCGTGGTGGCGTTATCCTTCAGGGTCGCTTCCCGTGTGCAAAAATTTTCCACCTGCAGATCACGTTCGCAGGTATGGTTTGTGAACTCGCTTCGGTTCACAACCTGGGCGGTACAGGACTGTCCGGTATCACCGACAATGCTGTCGGCACGGGATTCGGTATCCTTTGCGGCCTGAATAAACGGCGCATCCTGAGATATCTGATCCGGTGGCCGGTTCGTGAACGACTCCGTAATCGTTTTGCCGGTATCCCCCTGGCTGAACTCCAGGGCTGAATCGCTTTTCAGGGAGCTGTCTCCGCTGGCAGTGACGCCGCCGTAGTATTTTGTCTGATCCGGGTTGGCGGTATACCCCGGCAGGTTTTGCTCACCACTGAAATTTTTCAGTGAGTTCAGACCATTGCCCTGCACCTGTTTCGCAAAATCCGAGCCGGCTTTATAGTCGCCTCCACTGTCAGCGCAGGCGGGGGATGCCAGCCAGATGAAGGTGCCCAGGACAAAAAAATGCGCGGTCAGCACGGAAATAACCGTCTTCATTTCCACCCTCCCGCATCCCTCACCATTTCCGGTAACGCCATGAAGTACGGTTTATCTTTCATGGCTGGCTCCCGGCGGCATTTGAGGGCGCATCAAGCATCTGCCGGGCCACCTGTGCGCAGTCACCGGTTTGTGCCACTTTCTCCAGCGCCTGTTTGACGTGAATGTTACCGCGTACCACGTCATATCCGGCCTGACACCGTACCACCAGAGACGGCACACTCCGGATGCCGTACTGCGTGTACAGTGTCGGGTCGATCTGCACCCCGTCGGTGACGCCGTCTTTCACCAGCTGCAGCACCGCGTCGGTGGTGGTCCTCATGTCGTTATTGACGAGCCCGCGCAGTGTCGCCGGAATGCCATACTGCCGGGTTTCGTGCAGCATCCGCTTCAGCCCCTCTTCAGGTATCGAGAAGGAGACAAAGTACAGCGCCCCTTCTGCCGGTTTTTCCTGATTCGCCGCTTTCTGCTGGCTGACCAGATTATCGATAAACTGGCGGTCAGATTTGGGCAGAGGATTGCGGCTGATTTGCGCCTCAAGCTCCTGCTGCAGCTGTTTATCCGGATGCTGGCGCAGTTGTTCGCTGAGGTTCTCCTGCTGCTTCAGCCATTCCATGTCTGTAACAGAGGAAGTTTCAGCCAACACTGCTCGTCCGGTCAGCAAAAGCATGACCATAAACAGATTCATTAATTTCATGAGAGACTCCTGTCAGAGAAAGACACAATTGCGTTTACGCCACATCAGATAGCCATAGTTCTTGCGGGAGTTGGGTGGATTTTTGCCGGCCTCCCAGCGCATCACGCTGCGTCCAAGCGGATGGCACTGACCACTGTCCGGATACATGTTCACCATCTGATAGCGCCAGCGTTCTTTCGGGATGATCGGGGAGGGATATTCGTAACAGACCGCCTTGTCCTTCCCGATACTCTCCATAATTTGTCCCTGCCGGTGAAGCTTGAAGGCCATACGTTCACTGACCAGTACCGACGACTGCAGCGGGCTGGATTCATTACTGACCTGGCCGTTAAACGGGTAAAGTGAGCCGTGGCTTCCACCACACCAGAAGAGCACATCCAGCGGCATATGGAATGCACTGGCCAGCGCATCCGCTGCGCAGGCGCCCTGCGCGATGGGGTTGGCAAACAGGATGGCTTCCGGATTCAGGATGGTGGTGAGGCTGCTGTCCACCCAGGTCGGGTCAATCTCGGACAGATAGGCAATATCCATGTCTCCGCCTTCCAGACAGCCTGCCGACGTGATGATGTTCAGCCAGTACGTCAGCGGGTACTTGTACCAGTGAACGTGATAGAAGGCGCCGTTCACCTGCTTATCGTCCTTTCTCGCGGTTCCCATGCCGGTCTTGCCGAGATTGATACTGAAGCCCCCCAGATTGACCATGCAACCTGGCGAACGGCTGACGTCCGTCATGGCCATCGGCTCCCAGTACCCGATGGCCAGACCGGGGCGAACAAAAAGCGGTGGCGGCGCCGGACACAGCTGCAGGGGATTACCGGGATTGCTGGTATCAGGCAGATCGCCTTTACCAACCTGCACGCTGCCGAGCGACAGAGGGAAGATGCAGCGCCAGCACACATCGGTGATCGGGTTAACAAACCGGCCCTCACAGGAGGGGTCAGCAGCCGCACTGAGGCTGTACCCCCACAACATCAGGGCACTCAGGAAAAGCGTCAGGGTTTTCACAGAAACATCCTTATTTTACAGGGAAGGTCTCAATATTCAGCCGTTCACCGGAGGGCGCCGGCGTGATCCGCGCCGGGACCGCCGTCAGGCCAAATCGCTTGCTCAGTACGCCGTTCTGGTCGAAATAGATCCGGCTGTCCAGCGCTGCGGAGGTGTCAGGGATACTGCCGCGCACCAGGATAATTTTGCTCATCAGGGTTTCCGGCACCTGACGCTTCATCCAGGCCAGCTGGTCGGCATCGTCACCATTGATGAAGTACAGGGTCTGGACAAACGGTACGGTTTTAAGCGGGTTCACCACATCGCCCTTGCGGGCAAACACCCGCCCCTCATTGTCCTTCAGGTCTTCGGTCAGGCGGATGCTGGGATCAAACCAGCGCTGCTCGTATTTCTCCGCACGCTTAATGCCTTCCACCGGCGCCGGACGCTGACTGTTCTCGATAACCCGCTGCTTAAACGCGTCCATCGTCTGGTCCCACTGGCCAGAGGATTGCAGCGACTGCAGACGCTGCGTGATGAGCTGCAGCATGTCCTGCTCCCGGACGGGCCATAAATCCCCCCAGGTACCGAGATCAGCCGCCTGAGTCAGCGGCGATAACAGACAGGCGGCGAGCAGACAGCCTTTCAGTCGTATCATTACTGTTCTCCTTTCATCCGGCGGGCAATGTCGTGCTGGATGTTGCGGGTCACATCGGGTGCGCCCTGAACCACGGCAGGTGAAACCAGAATGACCACATGATGCTGCTGCTGATACTCCGCCAGACTCTTCTCCAGCGCGTCGTTAAACCGATCAGAGAGCGCTTTTGACTGCGCCTCTGTCAGCTGCTTCTGGCTGACACTGTCCATAAAACTGTCGAGCGTTTTCTTCATATCAAAAGCCACCACCCGCGGCGTGGAGTACTCCAGAACCATGCGCGAGAGAAACGCGCTGGTTGCCAGGGCGAAAAGCACGAGAGCGACGATGACAGGTATCCGGCGAAAGGTATGAGAGGTCGTACTGACCGGTTGTTCGGTGTTGTTTTTCATCACTGTTTATCCTCCATGTCATTCACCGGTATTCGGGATTCAAGTTCAGCCATTTCTTCTTTAAAGTTGCGACACGCGAGGCCGTACACCGCATCGTGGATATCGACCCCCTCTTCCCGACGCGCTTTCATGTACTCAAAATCCGGGCCTTTTGAGGAGTACATCGCCCGGCTGAGCGGGTCGACGAACAGGCGGTGCCAGGAGCAGTTCGCTTCCACCTGCAGCATAAAAGAGGAGAACCACTGCTCTTTGGCAGAACCGAAGCCGTTAATCATGTCTTTCTCCAGCTTGCTGAACTGATCCGGGTACAGCTGGTTATACTTGGCAAATTCCTTCGCTGACTGTTTCAGAATGGCCTTGTACGAGGAGTTCCCCCAGGCAGCGCGTGCAGCGCTCGATGCGGTCGGGGAGTCGAAATCCACGATATTCTGGGTGATGGTGATATAGGCCCCGGTATGCCGGCGCGCCGTCCGGTAGCCCTTCTCGATAAAGGTCCCCACCTTTTCGTTTTTGAAGTCCAGCAGTCGCCAGCCTTCATCGATAACGTTGAGTTTTTTCAGGCTGCGGGGAGACTGGTACATCCGGTTTTCGATATAGATAATCAGCGAGAACATCACCGCGACCAGCAGGGACTGGCGCGACTCCAGCCCGCCCAGCTCAAGGACCACCATCCGGGCATCGTCGTGCAGGGACGGCTCATCAGAGTTGAAGTACTCCCCGTACAGCCCGTTCACCGTGTACTGGTCGAGCAGGATAATCATGTCATCAAGACGGCTGCGCACCCCCGGTGAGTCGGCGTATTCCTCACTGTCTTTCTCGCTCCGGAGAAAGGCCACCACATCATCGATACGCACCTTGTTGCGCTTACTCAGCCAGGCCGCCCGGACCGCCTGCAGGAGAAGACCTTCGTGCACTTCATCCAGGTTGCCGTTGGGACTGGCCATCACCGACATCTGGTCGCGGATACGCTCGGCGGACAGGTCAAAGTTAGCGTCGTCGAGAATATTGGCGAACGGATTAAACTTCAGCGAGTCGCCGTCGAGATACACGCCGCCCATGTTTTCACACAGGGACTTGTAGCCGTCGCCCATGTCGAACACCCAGGCAAACCCGCCGGAGTCGAGCACGCTACGAATGAGGGGCTGAATCAGACCGGTTTTGCCCGCCCCGGAGGTGCCGCAGACCGCCATGTTGAAATTGGTATTGTTCATTCCCTCGTAGAACAGGTCGATGAACGCCAGCTGGTTACGGTAGGTGGGCGCCAGGAGTCCTGCCGGCGCCAGCGGACTGTCAGCGACAATCGGCAGAAGGTTGGCCACCTGGAACGTCTCCGCCCGCTTCACCACACCTGCCGCCTGCAGCTCTTTGAACAGGCCTTCGCCGCATTTGAACGGCATCATGGCCAGAAAATTACGCAGGTGATGATAGCGGGCCGGGATAAGCTGGAAGCCACCCTTACGGTAACTGTTGAGCACCTGCTGCTCGGTAGCGAGAGAGGCCTCTGCGTTATCGGCGGTATACGTGGTGATGTTAAAGAAGTAGGACACCAGAGAGGTCTGGTTGGTCGCCAGTCGCTGGCGGATATCGCCCCACTCCTGCATTTCCTTTATCACGTTCGGAAAGTACTTCGCGTAGGAGGTTTTGCTTTTCTTCTCCACGTCCATGAATTTCAGGTTGGCTTCGTTCTGGGTCTTCACCTGGTCCTCCACCATCAGCGTCAGTGTGATGACAAAGGGGCAGGAGATGGAGAGCTCCGGGTTCAGCAGGTTGGCGTAGTTGTCCGCAGCGGTCCAGAGAAAGGCGATTTCCGGGTCACACTCCAGGTGATAGTTCGTCACCCGGGTCACGCACTCTTTCCCGTCCCGCCCCAGGCGGCCAATTTTCAGATGACCGGCAGTGACCTGCATGTCAAAGCTGTCATCCACGCACTGATAGTTCAGGTCCTGATACGGGTCCAGCTTGTACGGCACCCGGTACATCTCATGCGGATCCGGGTTAATCAGCTCCCGCATCAGTTCGACCATCCCGGCCGCATCGAGGATACGCGTCGGGATGTAAGCCCCGCCGAGCGATGCCCGTAACACTTTAATCTGATTCTCCAGCTCCACGATTTGCGTGGTGGAGTTCTTCTTCCGGGGCACGCAGCAGGAGATGTACACGCGGTAGTTTCGCAGCGTCAGGGGCAAATCCAGATTGTCCGGCAGGGGAAATTGTGTTTCCGCCGCCCGGAGATAGTAGGCGCGGGTGATGGCATTAAACTTTTTAGCCTGTTTACCGCTCCAGCGGAATTCACGCAGACCATAGTCGATGTCATTGCCGACCAGTTTGCTGGAGACCAGATGAAAACTGACCGGGACGCCCCGGGGAAGTTTGCTGCGCAGTAAATGCTCCAGTGTGGCGACGATACTTTTATCCGCACCGGGTAAAGGACGCGCCTCAAACATAAAACCGACGGTTTTGTTATTAATAAACAGACCGGTCGCGGAATCATAATCCTTATAGGGCAGAATACGGCTGAACTGGGGGAAATTCATGCTGCCCAGCGTGTCATTGGCTTTCGCGGATTCGTCGGGCAGCTTCAGTGCTGACACCAGTGAATTCACAGCCTGGGTGACGGCATCGATAATGTTATTACTCATGCGGGCGTTCCTTTAAGAGCAATTCAAAACAACAAGGGTAATAAATGGCAAGAAGAATATTCACAGCCGCACTAGAAACTCCTTCTTATAATGGAAAATACAGGAATGAAAAACAATAAACACATGGAAGCAATAATCTGACCCGTAAAGATCGCATCCAACAACATCGCCCCTTGCCACAAACAAATAAGCAGAGTGATAAATAATAAAACCACATGAAAGAAAACAATCAGGAACAGAATGTTCGCTGAGAACTCCACATCACTACCCCCCACCTCTAAGCAGAAAAAATAAAAAACGCACAAACTACAGATGATAAAGACACCATCATGTCGAATACTCTGAAAGAAATCAGGAGAAAACTCCCCGACCAGTCCATTGTACGTCAGCCTGACTCCCAGATAGATGAGCCAGTAGACTGGAGGGATAAACAAAAAACCATATTTTCTAAAAAATAACACCATATCCATCCCCTGATTATTTGCTCATAGCGTTCAGTGCGTTAAGTTGTTTATATTTCTCGTTACATTTAGCGGCAATTTTCTTCGCATCGCGAAGGGTTAATGGTCCCGGGCTATTACGGAGTGCCGTTCGAAAATCCTCACCGGCACAGGGTATTTCATGAGAAATCATTAATAACTGTTCTTCAGTCGCTGTACCGTTATCTCTGTAATCATCGTAAACAAGATACAGCAGACCACCCAAAAAAAAGAGTGGAAAGGCCCAGTTAACAATGTTTTTAACCGCGCTCGCGACGTTTACTTTCATTTTTTATTCGCCTGGTATAATTCCCACTGATGGATATACGCATAATACCGTTCACCTGGCACATTAATGATGATGCCATCACAGTCCAGTTTATTAACAGGGCTGGTAAAAGCGCCTGTCGGCATGTTTGCCTCAAGGAGTTTACAGTCATTTTTCCAGTGTCTCCCGGCTTCCAGCTCATCCATCGTGAATGACCGACTGGTAAAGACGATAAGTGTGACAAACGCCACCACTGCCATAAGCGCACTAAAGAAAAATACATTAGCCCTGCAGACTCGCAGATTAATCTTTTCAGGGATAACAAACATGGCCAGCGCACCGACAACACCGATAACGAAAAGGATCAGGCACACACCAATAAGCCACTCAATATTATCTCCTTCAAGGTAGTAGGCTCTCATTGACTGCCTCCGTTCAGCGTTTCCATCGTACTGTTCAGGGGTTCTCGCGTTTTAACTTCAATGCACTCACCCGTATTACTTCCGAACCTTCTGTTGCCTCCACGCGCTTCGACTGCACGCAGCATTTTGAGGCACACATCCGTATTGGGCATAGGTGTGATACTCCAGATACCACCGGCACTAGCCGGTGTCATCAGCACCAGAAAAATGAAGGTATGCATACCTTATTGTCTCCGTTTATAAATTAACGCCGAACAGTTCTTCAATTAATTCTGCGATGGTTTTTATTTGCTTATCGCCATTTATCGCCCTGTCATAATCAGCCTTGCTGACATTTTCAATAACGTCACCACACTGAAGCCGGTTTTGCGCGGAAGAGAGAAACCCCCTGTCAATATTCGACTCCAGTAACCGGCAGTCATTAATCCAGTGATGAGCCTGCGCCTCGGGTACAGCGTGGCTGTCAGAAGATAACAACAGAGCATACCCGACCACAGTAATGACCAGCGCGAGACCCCATTTGAATAATTCACTCATAATCAGCACGACCTTTCAGTAAATAAATTCAATGCAATTCACTCTGCATTTTTTCAGACGAACCAGCCTCTGGTCTGTACTTAACAGGAAGGTAGCGGGTTATCCCATCAGGGCAGGACCAGGCATCTTTTGTTGTCCCGAATAATCCTGCCTGTTGTGCTTCAAATGCGGAGATCTTGCAGTTTTTAAGCGTAAAGGAAATATTTTCTTTTCTTTGTTGAATATTTTTATAAGTAGACTCAGGTTCAAGTGCAGCAATAAATATAAACAAACAAAATAAGACATCAATTACCAGGAGGATTAGTTTACTCCACCATGACCTGAAATCCTTCAGAACAAAAAAAACAGAAATAACTCCAGTACCCGTAATCATGAAAATCAGTGGTATGTATACCGGCTCTTCTTTCAGAAGCAGCCAGGTATATTTAAAAGCCTCAGTCATTATCCCATCCTCTGAACACGCTACCGCCCTCCCCTTTCAACGCGCAGGGTACTCGTTATAAAGCCAGTAATAAGAAAGCGCGCCCCCGCCGGAAATGGCGCAGGCGTGTGGGATATCAGTTAATCCGGGGCTGGCCCCATGCCGATGGCATCACCACAAATAACACCGTGGTGACGCTCTGGATAAAACACCGGGGTATCATCAATCCTTGCCCGAAATTGATACTTGACTCCTTTGGACTTAACAGACTTCCTTATACCAGAGCCTGAGCATTATAAAACAGGTGTCGGTAGAGAAACCGTCGCCAGTAACTTCGGTCAGGGTTTCAACTGAAATTACCTGAATATTCTTGTTTTCAATCCATTCATTCATTTTACGGACGCAGTCAATCTCCCCATCGCCAGATGTTTTTTTATCTTTTTTAAAATCCTGAAACTTAATCATAAAAAACGACTCCATTCTTCATAAATTTTCAGACCACAAGCGCGAGGTGCAAAGCACGCTACCGCCCATCCCTTTCAACGCAGAGGGCACTCGTTTTAAATCCGGTGTACATTCAGTGTTCACAGCGCCATTAACGCCGCTGTTGATTAGTTAATTCGGGGCTGACCCCATGCCGATGGCGTCACCACAAATAACACCGTGGTGGGCTGGTGATAGACGTCTTCAGCATCGATATACGGCGCTATCCAGAGGGAGGCCGTCTGTTCTCCCTTCCTGAGTGGCCGGGGATAATTGCCCGGCAGCGTTACAGGTGAACGAAATGTCTGACTGACCGGCGTGGCAGTGAGCGGCGCGGTCCGATTGCTGGCGTTTTGCACCGGGTGTACTGGCGGCGCGCTCAGCATGCCTGCCGGTTTCACTGCCACCGTTGACACTGGAGTTGCGCCGGTTGCAGAGAGGGTCGGTTGCGGCGGCAGCGGGTACGATACCTGCGACAGCGTGCGGAAGTTGCCGTCAGCCAGTCGAGGCAACCCGGCCGCAGCCGGCTTTGCGGCGCTTTCCTCCCGGGCCTTCGCTTTCTCATTCGCCTGCTCCATCGTCATACAGGTATCCGATGTCGTGGCATTACATTCGAATTCCGTCTCTGTGCCCGCGCACCCGGTTAAAAGCAAAGCGCTGCCCAGAGGAATTAACAGTATTAATTCCTTCATATATTCACCTGTCCTCTGTTTATTTATTAAAAATTAATATCCCGTCACTCCGGTCCGGGGAGTACTCCCGATAACTATCGAGCCCCCCGTAAATACCATCGCCATCAGCAGCCAGAGCCAGAGAATATTTTTTGTGTAACCCTGGTCGATATGTGCTGCGTACCCTGTCGCATCCGTACTGACAGTCGTGCAGGCTTCCTGTAAAACCGGAGACAGCAGTGGCTTCACCGCATCACCATTAAGTGCTTCACGCGAAGCTGGCCCCGTGCAGTCGTGAATGACATATCCTTCGCGTTGCACCGATTCAATGGTCTTCACCAGCATCTGCCCGGGCGTGTTATGCCCAGTCCAGAACACAACGACAACCAGCAACATCATCATACCGAGCGGATACACCACCGCATACTGAACCAGCCAGTGAGTCCAGCGCAGCGTTGACAGAACGAGAGTGATGAGAGACTTAACCATTGTTTTCTCCCTGAGATGCAGCCCCTGGCGAGAACTCGCGCGGGTCAAGCTTGCCCAGTTTCTTCAGCATCTCATCGGTATTAAAACCATTGAGGTTCCCGCCGGATTGCTGTGACCTGCTCTCGGGTTGTTCAGGTTGTGCCTGGTTCTGCGCCTGTTGTTGCCCGTTCTTTTCCGCTTCCAGCTCTTCAATGGTTTTCAGCTGGAAACCGTCCTGGAACACCACCGTGACTTCGTTACCGGCACCAATCGGGATGACCGGGTGATACTGTTCAGCGCGTTTGATGTAATACTCACTCAGGGTCTGTGCGGCTTTGGATGCCCCGCCGCCAATCCCCATTTTCAGAACGTCGCCGGCACCGACCGTCGCCGTAGCCCCGAGACCCACGGACGGCTGTGACGCCCGTTCCATCCCCTGACCAATTCCGTCAACAAAGCCAGCACCCCAGGCCCAGCCGAGGATTTTGCCGTTACGCATCACGACTTCCCCTTTCACCCCGTTCTTGCCCATGAAAGAGACGTGCCCGGCTATCGGCTGGTCGATGGTTTTATCGCCTTTGATACAGCTGATGTTCCGGGTACGAACGATGGCGCGCTCACTGGAAACATCCCCCCAGGCTTCAAGACCGACAAAGCAGCCGGTCAGGTCATACGTTTTGCTGTTCGGCATCTCGACACGCCCCACCACACGCAGCTGCATCGGCACCGTGGATTCGTTACCCGTGACAGAAGCATTCGCATCAGCCCCTTCAATCAGGATGCTCTTCGCAAAGCTGCCGGATGGAATGTAAGGCAGCTCCCGGCCTTTTTTACCCCTGTTGTAGTTGAACGTTTTACGCTGTATCTGGTTCGGAACCGGCACAGACTGGTAGCTGACCTGTGGCGGTAGTGTCACACCATTGCCCGGATAAAATGCCGTCGGAGGCGGTACCGCTGCGCCTGACTGCGGCGGATAACTGGCAGGCTGCGGCTCGCCTTCCGGGCCAGGAGGTGGAGACGGCGGTGTCGGCGCGGGTTCGCCACCAGAGACAGCGGGTCTCACGCCCAGCGCCTTCAGCTGTTCCTGCATGGCCGCATTCTCATTGCTGAGTTTGTCGATACGTATCTGGTCAGCCGAGCGCGCCTTACTGAGCAGGTCCACTTCCCCCTGCAGGGAGGCAAATCGCTTGTTCAGGTCTGCCGCCGTGGCCTGCATCTCGGTGGTGGCATGCTGCTCCACTTTGCTGTTGAAGCTGCTGTCGACCACCCCGGTCAT
>NZ_KV789850.1:0-45637 GCF_001807705.1 Klebsiella sp. HMSC25G12
GGGAGGTGCTCTCCCAGCTGAGCTAATCACCCACTTCTCAATTTTCTGTTCTACACGGCGGAGACTACGTTAAGTAGTGGTGGGTGATGACGGGATCGAACCGCCGACCCCCTCCTTGTAAGGGAGGTGCTCTCCCAGCTGAGCTAATCACCCACTTCGGTACTTCACATTTTGACAGAAAATCCAGCTGGCGAGAAAGTGGTGGGTGATGACGGGATCGAACCGCCGACCCCCTCCTTGTAAGGGAGGTGCTCTCCCAGCTGAGCTAATCACCCCCGCTGTGTGGAGTCGCATTATAGGGAGAGTTGAAAATGAGTCAACGCCTTTTCTAAAGAATTCGTTCGTTCGTCGTAAAATTAAACAAAGCGATCGTAAAACCGGCGGCGTAGCATGATTTATAAACAAAAATGGCAAACCGTGACGTTCCGACGGGATCAACATTGAGGAATCAGCCCACGGTGTTAGAATATTAACCCATAATTTCCACCGGACATTGCCGGCTATCGGCATCTTTATTAAACGTAAGGCCAATTCATGAAAATCAAAACTCGCTTCGCGCCAAGCCCAACAGGCTATCTGCACGTTGGCGGTGCGCGTACTGCTCTCTATTCCTGGCTTTTTGCTCGTAACCACGGCGGTGAGTTTGTGCTGCGTATTGAAGACACCGATCTCGAACGCTCCACCCCGGAAGCAATTGAAGCCATCATGGATGGCATGAACTGGCTGAATCTGCAATGGGATGAGGGCCCTTATTACCAGACCAAACGTTTCGACCGTTATAACAACGTGATCGATGAGATGCTGGAAGCTGGCACCGCTTATAAATGTTATTGCTCGAAAGAGCGTCTGGAAGCGCTGCGCGAAGAGCAAATGGCGAACGGTGAGAAGCCGCGTTACGATGGCCGCTGCCGCCATAGCCACGAGCATCATGCCGACGATGAGCCGTGCGTGGTGCGTTTTGCCAACCCGCAGGAAGGGTCGGTGATCTTTGACGATCAGATCCGCGGACCTATCGAGTTCAGCAACCAGGAGCTGGACGATCTGATCATTCGTCGTACCGATGGTTCCCCGACCTATAACTTCTGCGTGGTGGTAGATGACTGGGATATGGCGATCACCCATGTGATCCGTGGTGAAGATCATATCAACAACACACCGCGCCAGATCAACATCCTCAAAGCGCTGAATGCGCCGGTGCCGGTTTACGCCCACGTGTCGATGATCAACGGCGATGACGGTAAAAAACTGTCCAAACGCCACGGTGCGGTGAGCGTGATGCAGTATCGTGACGATGGCTACCTGCCGGAAGCGCTGCTTAACTATCTGGTACGTCTGGGGTGGTCCCATGGCGATCAGGAGATCTTCACCCGCGAAGAGATGATCGAGTTCTTTTCGCTGGGGGCGGTCAGCAAATCCGCGAGTGCGTTCAACACCGACAAACTGCTGTGGCTGAACCATCACTACATCAATACGCTGCCGGCGGAATACGTGGCGACGCATCTGCAGTGGCACATCGAGCAGGAAAATATCGATACCCGTAATGGCCCACAGCTGGCCGAGCTGGTGAAACTGCTGGGCGAGCGTTGCAAAACGCTGAAAGAGATTGCTCAGAGCTGCCGCTACTTCTATGAAGAGTTCGCTGAGTTCGACGCCGATGCGGCGAAGAAACATCTGCGTCCGGTGGCGCGTCAGCCGCTGGAAGTGGTTCGCGACAAGCTGGCGGCGATCGGCGACTGGACAGCGGAGAACGTCCACCATGCAATTCAGGCAACCGCTGATGAGCTGGAAGTCGGCATGGGTAAAGTCGGCATGCCGCTGCGCGTGGCGGTTACCGGGGCAGGGCAGTCTCCTGCGCTTGACGTCACCGTCCACGCTATCGGTAAATCCCGTAGCGTTGAGCGTATCAACAAAGCGCTGGCTTTTATCGCTGAACGTGAAGGTCAGGCGTCCTGATTGGGACGTGGATGAAACAACGGCAGGTTACTCCTGCCGTTTTTTTTGTCTGTTACGCCGGGCTGGCGATGCCGAGGCGGGCAAGAAAGCCGCTAATCCCTTCCCGGGCCAGCAGATCGCGAAGCTGCAGCTGTTCGGCCGGAGTCATCAGTTGCAGGGTTTCCGTGATTTGCCGCCAGACCACGTCAGCCTCATTGACCAGATAAGTGCCGGGCGATTCCGCCAAATGATTGTCGGTAAACAGATGGCGCCTGGCAGGCGCATTGGTCAGAAATTCGAGCACCGGTTTGTCGATGACCACCAGTCGCGCGCGTCCTCCTTTGACGCCGGGTATCGCTTCCGTGCGCCATTTTTGCTCGCGAACCCAGCGATTGATCGTTTGTCTGGCCAGCCCCAGGCAGTCGGCGAGCTCTGCGGGTGTCATTTTATCTTTCAGTTTCATCATGCTTTACCGATCGCGGATCCCTAACCGAAGCAGTAACCCGGTGATCCCTTCGCGCAGCAACAGCGACATCAGCTGCTTCTGCTCGCTGGGAGTGAGCTCTTTGCTAAGGGTCAGCAGCAGCGATTCCAGATCGCTGTCGTGGGTAGAATAGGCGCCTGGTATCTCTGCCACGCGCTGAGCGCTGCGGATAAACTCCCTGACTTGCTCATTGACATGGACCAGCCGCGCTTTGCCACCCTGGACGCCAGGCCGCGGAGAGGTTTGCCAGCCTTCTTTCCGCACCCACTTATTGATAGTTTGCCGGCTGTAGCCGGTCAGGTGGGCGATTTCTTCAGGTGTCATTCGTTCCTTGAGCATACTATTTCCTGAGTAAATGTATGGGAATTAGCTGCACATGTTATAGCATCCTTTTACGTGAAAAAGTGACCTGTTTAACTTCTGGCTGCGATAAGGCTCGCAATGTCAGCAAGTTGCCTGCTTTTTCAGCGATTGAATTGCGAAGGATAATTTTGCCGTTGACACCTGAGCGAGGAATTCATATTATGCCGCCCGTCAACACGACACGCTTTACGTTACGGGGCTATAGCTCAGCTGGGAGAGCGCTTGCATGGCATGCAAGAGGTCAGCGGTTCGATCCCGCTTAGCTCCACCAAATTCTGCACCCAGCAGATTTGGTTCGTAAAGAGGTCCTGTGGGGCTATAGCTCAGCTGGGAGAGCGCTTGCATGGCATGCAAGAGGTCAGCGGTTCGATCCCGCTTAGCTCCACCAAAATTCAGAACCCTCGCCTCGGCGGGGGTTTTTGTTTTTAGCTGTTTTCATGTAAAGCACTTTCTGGTTAAGTCAGTTAATCTCCAGCTATTAAAATCGAAAGTAATTTCAGACTTTTTCCTGATAATTCACCTTGCCTGCCCTAAATAAGCAACATAACATTTCCCCCATTAAACGTAATGAGGTTGCCGGAGTTTTAATTAACAATAATGCTTGATAAAATTAACATTAATATCAAAAAAACTCTGTTGGCCTTTCTCGTCAGTTTAGTCGCTATTCCGCTGGCTCGTTTTATTTCGCCGCAAACGGTTATTGATGGCAATCTTATTTATATTGCCTGGCTACCAATCAGCGTGATGTTTTCTGTTATTTTTATCTTTGGCCGCTATGCGATCGCACCATTAATTCTCGCGTTTGCCATTACCAATAGCTTTCTCATTGAATTAACGCTGTCACAGGCGCTTATTCTGCTCTTTTGTCAGCTGTTTGCTGTGTTTGTCTCCTGCGCTGTTTTACGCCTGATGGTGGGCAAGCGCTGGCGGTGTGGCCCCACGGCGAAACATATGGGGGCGCGGATCTTCTGGGGCGGCTTCTTCGCGCCGGTGCTGTTGAAAATCACCATGTACCTTGCCGGGCAATATTTTGCGTTTCCATTATCTATTACCAGTTACTTTGGTAGTATGCCGTTGATTTATACCGTAATAGATATCCAAAGTTTAATCAGCGCGGCATTAATTTTTACGACGTTTCTTTATTATCCAATGCGGATGATTATCAGTCCGCACTATGCCCGACGTTTCTGGCGTCAGGAATGTTTACCATGGCTGGCACCCAAACATCGTTCTTTTACCCTATATTGGTTTATCTCGCTGGCGCTTTTATTAACTTTACTGTGTGCGCCGTATCAGTCTGAATTTATTGCCGGTTATTTAGTTCCGGTGATATTTATTGTCTACTTTATCGGGATTAGCCGGATTGGTCATGCGCTGCTGCGTATTTCATGGTCTGTCTCAGCCTTTTTGCTGGTGGTGTATAATAAAAACTTTCTCCAGGGCGTCCAAAGCGAGTATTCATTATCCTTTGTGCTGTCAGTCCTGATCTCCTTCACTATCTGTTTGTTTTATATGGCAGACACCTATGCCCGCAGCGATCGCAATAAACGCCGCTGGCGTAGCCAGGCGGAAGAGGATCCGCTGACGGGCTTACCTAATCTGCGCGCGCTGGTGAGCCATTTACAGAGCAGTCCTCTGCAGGCTATCTGCAGCTTGCGTATCGATAATCTCGATTTTCTTAGCCGACATTATGGGCTAATGATGGGCGTGGACTGTAAACGGCAAATCATCCGGGCGCTTCAGCCGCTGTTGGGGGCAACGGATAAAGTCTTCCAGGTTCCCGGCAGCGAATTGATCCTCGTGCTTGACGGGCCGGACCCTGCGGCGCGGCTAAACCATATGGTCGCCATCCTCAACCACAAAAAGTTCAGCTGGCATAATCAGCCGCTGGATCTTGAGTTTGGCGCGGCATGGAGCCGTGATGACGGTCAGGGTGAGACGCTGCACCAGATGCTGGGCCAGCTCAGCTGGCTTTCCGAACAGGCGGGCAGTGAACGCCGGGTACTGGCGTTGGATGAGGAGCAGGAGCTGGTGGTGGATCAAACCACCGAGCAGGTACGCCTCCTGATGCGCGTCAAGCAGGTTCTCAAAGAGCGGGCGCTGGTGCTCTATGCGCAACCGATTCAAAACGCGGAGGGGGAGGGCTATCATGAGATCCTCACGCGCATGCGCTGTGGTGACGGCGTCATTATGCCGGATCAGTTTATTCCGCTGATTGTGCAGTTTAACCTCAGCCAGCGTTTTGACATGCTGGTGCTGGAGACCCTGTTCAGTTCGCTCCATCAGCATCCCGGCCAGCGGTTCTCGGTCAATCTGCTGCCTTCAACCCTGATGCAAAAAGACAGCGCGGCGCAGATTATCGCGCTGTTTCAACGCTATCGCATTTCGCCAGATCTTATCACCATTGAGGTGACCGAAGAGCAGGCCTTCTCCAATGCCGACACCAGCCAGCAAAATCTCGACGCGCTGCGCGCGTTTGGCTGCGCCATCGCCATTGATGACTTTGGCACCGGTTATGCGAACTATGAACGACTGAAGCATCTGCAGGCCGATATCATTAAGATTGACGGCTGCTTCGTCCGCGACATTCTGACGGACCCGCTGGATGCCATTATGGTGAAATCGATTGTCGAAATGGCGCGGGCGAAACAGATGAGCGTGGTGGCGGAATATGTCGAAAGCGAACCGCAAAAAGCGCGCTTGCTGGAACTGGGCGTGAATTATCTCCAGGGTTACCTGGTCGGTAAGCCTCAGCCGTTGGGCGAATGACGGGTAAAAAAAAGCCGGGCATTGCCCGGCTCAGATGATAGGCGCCTGTTACAGAACCAGTGCCGCAATCGAAGCGGACAGCACGCTAACCAGCGTGGAGCCGTAGACCAGCTTCAGACCGAAGCGAGAAACCACGTTACCCTGTTCTTCGTTCAAGCCTTTGATCGCCCCGGCGATGATGCCGATAGATGAGAAGTTGGCGAAGGAGACCAGGAAGATAGAGATAATGCCTTCCGCACGCGGAGAGAGCGTCGAGGCGATTTTCTGCAGATCCATCATGGCGACGAATTCGTTGGAGACCAGCTTGGTGGCCATAATACTGCCCACCTGCAGCGCTTCGCTTGCCGGCACACCCATCACCCAGGCAACCGGGTAGAAGATATAGCCGAGGATCCCCTGGAAGGAGATGCTGTAGCCGAACCAGCCGGTCACGGTGGCGAACAGGGCGTTCAGGGCCGAGATCAGTGCGATGAAGCCGATCAGCATCGCCGCCACGATAATCGCGACTTTAAAGCCCGCCAGAATGTACTCGCCCAGCATTTCGAAGAAGCTCTGGCCTTCGTGCAGATTCGACATCTGCAGATTTTCTTCGCTCTCTTCCACGCGGTACGGGTTAATCAATGACAGAACGATAAAGGTGCTGAACATGTTGAGCACCAGCGCCGCGACGACATACTTCGGCTGCAGCATGGTCATGTACGCGCCTACGATCGACATCGACACGGTGGACATCGCCGTCGCCGCCATGGTGTACATGCGGTTGCGCGACATTTTGCCGAGAATATCTTTATAGGCGATAAAGTTTTCCGACTGACCGAGGATCAGCGAGCTCACGGCGTTGAAGGATTCCAGCTTGCCCATGCCGTTGATTTTCGACAGAACGGTACCGATGGCGCGGATGACAATCGGCAGGATACGAATATGCTGCAAAATACCGATCAACGCGGAAATGAAGACGATAGGGCACAGAACCTTAAGGAAGAAGAAGGCCAGACCTTTATCGTTCATGCTGCCGAACACGAAGTTTGTCCCTTCGTTGGCAAACCCGAGAAGCTTTTCAAACATCTCAGAGAAGCCTTTCACAAAACCCAGACCAATATCGGAGTTCAGGAAGAACCAGGCCAGCAGGACTTCGATGACAAGCAGTTGAACAACATAACGAATACGGATCTTTTTACGGTCGTGACTGACCAACAGGGCCAGTATAGCCACCACAACGATCGCGAGGACAAAATGCAAGACGCGGTCCATAGTTGCTCCAAATATGAGGCAGGTTAAATTTCCGTGCACATTCTATGCAACGGCTTTAAAGAAAACGAGATCAATTGCACACTATTGCAAGGAACTGTGACCAATGGCAAAAATAGTGATCAAACATCCACTTTTGTTATGTTACGTAAAGGTTTTAAAAGTTGCATTCTTGTACTACTCTTAGTACTGGGCACGCTCTCGTGTTCTAACGCCCGTTTTTCATTTCCGGCCAGCTATTGTTCCCGCCTATCACAGCAATCATTATCTCCATTTTAAATGAACTTGATAATCATTCGCATTTTGATAGCATGAAACATAGCAAAGGCTATATTTCCAGAGGCAGAAGATGACTAGCAGTCGCGTTGAGAATAGCAGTAGTCGCGCCGCGCGCAAGGTGAAGCTCGCCCTCATGGGGCCCGCTTTCGTCGCTGCCATTGGCTATATCGACCCCGGTAATTTCGCCACTAACATTCAGGCTGGCGCCAGCTTTGGCTATCAGCTGCTGTGGGTCGTGGTATGGGCCAACCTGATGGCGATGCTGATCCAGGTGCTCTCTGCCAAACTGGGCATTGCCACCGGCAAAAATCTGGCCGAGCAGATCCGTGACCATTACCCGCGCCCGGTGGTGTGGTTCTATTGGGTGCAGGCGGAAATCATTGCGATGGCCACCGACCTGGCTGAATTTATCGGCGCCGCGATTGGCTTTAAGCTGGTACTGGGCGTGTCGCTTCTGCAGGGGGCGGTGCTGACCGGGGTGGCGACCTTCCTGATCCTGATGCTGCAGCGGCGCGGGCAAAAGCCGCTGGAGAAGGTGATCGGCGGGCTGCTGTTGTTTGTCGCTGTGGCCTATGTCGTGGAGTTGATCTTTTCTCAGCCCGCGCTGGCCCCCCTGACAAAAGGGCTGGTGATCCCTACGCTGCCCAACGGCGAGGCGGTATTCTTAGCCGCCGGGGTACTGGGGGCGACCATTATGCCGCACGTTATCTACTTACATTCCTCGCTTACCCAGCATCTGCACGGCGGTACGCGGAAAGAACGCTATAACGCGACCCGCTGGGATGTGGCGATCGCCATGACCATTGCCGGGTTTGTCAACCTGGCGATGATGGCGACCGCCGCGGCGGCATTCCATTTCAACGGCCATACCGGCGTCGCCGATCTCGATCAGGCTTACAGAACGCTGGAGCCACTGCTGAGCCACGCGGCGGCGACCATCTTTGGTCTGAGCCTGGTCGCTGCAGGTTTATCATCGACGGTAGTGGGTACCCTGGCAGGGCAGGTCGTCATGCAGGGGTTTATCCGCTTTCATATTCCGCTGTGGTTTCGCCGGGCGGTCACCATGCTGCCGTCGTTTGTGGTGATCCTGCTGGGGCTGGATCCTACGCGTATCCTGGTGATGAGTCAGGTGCTGCTGAGCTTTGGTATTGCGCTTGCTCTGGTGCCGCTGCTGATATTTACCAGCAATGCGCAACTGATGGGCGACCTGGTGAATACCCGCTGGGTGAGAGTCACTGGCTGGGTGATTGTCGCCATTGTGGTGAGTCTGAACGGCTGGTTAATTGTGGGATCGCTGCTCGGCGTGGCGTAGTTCTTGACCCGCGCTGGTTAAAGCAAAGGGGAGCCAATGGGCTCCCCTTTTCGTCTGTTAGTGATGACCATGGCCATGGCCACGTCCGCCCGGGCCTCGTCCCCAGCCGCCGCGGTGGTCGTCGCGGTCGCTCCAGCCAGCACGATAGCCGCGCTCCCAGGCTTTATTTTTACCCTTGTCCCAGCCGCGGTGCCAGCCGTTGTCATGTCGATGCCAACGGTTATCACGCCATTCATAGTGACGACGCCAGTAATCACGGTCGCGCCAGCCGCCACCGTCCCAGTAGTTACCGTAATTGTCACGATCGCCTATTTGTAATTTTACCGATGGCAGCAGGGTGATTTCACCAGCGTTAGCGACTAGTGGCGCTGCGGCCAGCAGTACTGCTGCCAGAATCAGTGACCTGAACATACTCTTCTCCTTCACGATCGGGGCCGTAAGCGGCCTGTTAACCTGATATTACGGGCCGGTAAAGACCCGCCGCATCGGACGAACTCCGAAAGCGCAGAAAAGAGCACTTTTTGCTAAAGTAACATTTGCTTTACAGCGCAAGGATGGCGTCGATGGCCGCGCACTCTTCGGTGCTGAAATGGCGATTCTGCAGCATGCCGACGGCATCATCCAGCTGCGTGGTTTTGCTGGCGCCGATCAGCACGGAGGTCACTTTCTCCTCGCGCAGAACCCAGGCCAGCGCCATCTGCGACAGCTTCTGCCCGCGCTCTTCCGCTATCGTATTTAGCTGACGAATTTTTTCTAATCGCGCGGCGGTCAGTTGCTCCGGCTGCAGAAAACGACTGCTGCTGGCGGCGCGAGAGTCGGCCGGGATACCGTTCAGATAGCGATCGGTAAGCTGTCCGCCCGCCAGCGGTGAAAACGCTATACTTCCCACCCCTTCCGTCTGCAGAAAATCCAGCAGCCCCTCTTCCGCACTGCGTTCGAACATCGAATAGCGGGGCTGGTGAATGACGCAGGGCGTACCGAGGTCGTTAAGGATCTTCACCGCCTCCTGCGCCTGGGCCAGCGGATAGTTGGAGATCCCGACGTACAGCGCTTTACCCTGACGGACAAGATGATCGAGCGCACGCATTGTTTCCATCAGTGGGGTCTGCGGGTCCGGGCGGTGATGATAAAAAATATCGACATACTCCAGCCCCATGCGCTGCAGGCTCTGGTTAAGACTGGCCACCAGATATTTGCGTGAGCCCCAGTCGCCGTACGGGCCGTCCCACATGGTGTAGCCCGCTTTGGTGGAGATGATCAACTCATCGCGATAGGGCTGGAGCGCCTCTTTCAGAATGCGGCCAAAATTGCTCTCTGCTGAACCCGGCGGCGGCCCATAGTTGTTGGCGAGGTCGAAATGAGTTATGCCAAGGTCAAACGCGTGCAGGAGCATCTGCCGGCTGATCTCCACGCGCGTTTCGTCGCCAAAGTTGTGCCACAGGCCGAGAGAAATCGCCGGGAGCTGAAGGCCGCTGCGCCCGCAGCGACGATACTCCATCGTTTGATATCGCGTCGTGCTTGCCTGGTAAACCATTCTTCCTCCGCAGATAAAATAGGGTGTGTATACGTTTACACTAATCAATGTTCTGCATGGAGTACACTGCTTTTTGGGCGTAACTATTGCTTTACACCGGCTTTATCGTCCCCCTTCTGGACAGGCGGATCGCTTATTCAATACTCAAATTACACCTGCACCAAAATGAGGATAATGGACATGCAACCGACCTACACTATTGGGGATTATCTGCTGGATCGCCTCGTTGACTGCGGTATTGACCGCTTGTTCGGCGTACCAGGAGATTACAACTTACAGTTTCTCGATCGCGTCATCGCGCACAGCGCCCTGGGGTGGGTCGGCTGCGCCAACGAGCTGAATGCGGCCTATGCCGCTGACGGATATGCGCGCATCAAAGGGGCCGGTGCGCTGCTGACCACCTACGGCGTCGGCGAACTGAGCGCGCTGAACGGCATTGCGGGTAGCTATGCGGAACATATTCCGGTATTGCATATCGTCGGCGCGCCCTCTACCGGCGCTCAGCAGCGTGGCGAACTGCTGCACCATACCCTCGGCGATGGCGATTTTCGCCATTTCGCCCGCATGAGCGAGCAGATCACCTGCAGCCAGGCGCTGCTGACCGCCGGCAACGCCTGCCATGAGATCGACCGTGTCCTGCGCGATATGCTGACGCATCATCGGCCCGGCTATCTGATGCTGCCGGCCGATGTCGCCAGAGCGGCAGCGATTGCCCCAGCCCAGCGCTTACTGGTGGAGCCCGCTCCGGCGGATGAAAACCAGCTCGCCGGGTTCCGAGAACATGCCAGCCGCCTGCTGCGGGGCAGCCGACGCATTTCTCTGCTGGCGGATTTCCTGGCGCAACGCTATGGCCTGCAGAACACGCTCCGGGAGTGGGTGGCGAAAACCCCCATCGCCCATGCCACCATGCTAATGGGCAAGGGGTTGTTCGATGAGCAGCTGAGCGGGTTTGTCGGGACCTATAGCGGGATCGCCAGCGCCCCGCAGACCCGGGAGGCGATTGAAAACGCCGACACCATCATCTGCATTGGTACGCGCTTCACCGACACTATCACCGCGGGATTCACCCAGCATCTGGCGCGGGAGAAGACCATTGAGATCCAGCCCTTCGCCGTCAGGGTGGGCGACCACTGGTTCAGCGGCGTGCCGATGGATCAAGCTCTGGCTGCATTAATGACGCTTTCCGCCCCGCTGGCGGCGGAGTGGGCGGCGCCTCAGGTCGTGGCGCCGGAAGTGGAAGAGGAGGGCGAAGGCGAGTTAACCCAGAAGAATTTCTGGTCGACAGTGCAGGATGCGCTGCGCCCCGGCGATATTATCCTCGCCGATCAGGGGACGGCGGCATTTGGCATCGCGGCGCTTAAGCTCCCCTCTGAGGCATCGCTGATCGTCCAGCCGCTGTGGGGATCGATTGGTTTTACCCTCCCGGCCGCCTATGGCGCGCAAACCGCGGCGGCAGAGCGGCGGGTGGTGCTGATCGTCGGCGATGGCGCTGCCCAACTCACGATTCAGGAGATGGGCTCTATGCTTCGCGATAAGCAAAAACCGCTTATTCTGTTGCTGAATAACGAAGGGTATACCGTGGAGCGGGCGATTCATGGCCCTGAGCAGCGCTACAATGACATCGCCCTGTGGGACTGGCAGCGGCTGCCGGAAGCCTTTGCCCCGGACGTTGTTTCACGCTGCTGGCGGGTCACGCACACGGCTGAGCTACGGGAAGCGATGGCGGAAAGCATCACCTCCGATACCCTTACCCTGGTCGAAGTGATGCTACCGAAAATGGATATCCCCGATTTCCTGCGTGCGGTGACTCAGGCGCTGGAGGAACGAAACAGCCGCGTTTAGTCGCCAGTTCGTTTAGCAATCATCAACGGCCTCCCGGCCAGCAGCAGCCAGGCCGGGAGCATCACAATGCACAGCAGCGGCAGCAGCGTCGTATCCGGGACCACTACGGCGGCCATAAACAGGCTCAGCCAGCCGTCGCGGGTGACGACCAGCACCATGCCGAGAATGGCGCAGGAGACGGTGATCGCCGCTGGCACGGCATCCACGTGGGCATGCAGCATCAGCCCCAGCGCCACCCCAACGAAGACCGCCGGGAAAATTCTCCCGCCGCGAAAGCCGCTGGCGGAGGCGAGCACCAGCGCAGCCAGTTTGACCAGCGCGATGAGCAGAAAATCCGCGGCGGTTAGCGTCTGACTGAAAGCCAGTTGCTGCATCTCATCCAGCCCCTTAAACAGCGTTAAGGGTCCGCCAATGGTCCCGAGGATCCCCAGCAGCAACCCACCGATGCCCAGCGTCAGGATGGGATTTCTCAGGCGATGCATCAGGGCGTGCAGGCGCGGCAGACACCAGACGGCCACCATGCCGACGGCGATAGCAATCAGGGCGACGATCATGCCGCTGATGATATCGACGAAGTGCATCTGGCCATAATGGGGGATCGGCAGCGTGAAATGGGGATGGAAAAACAGCCCGGTCGTCAGCGCGCCCGCGGCGGCGGCAAGCAGCGGCGCAAAAAGACGATCCCACAGCGGCGACTCGTTGCTGCTGTTGAGGGTTTGCGAAAAAATCAGCGCGGCGGCCACCGGGGTGCCAAAGAGGGCGCCGATGGTGCCTGAGGCCGCGAGGATGGTCCAGTCCAGCGAGCTGACGCGCGGAAACAGCCGTGAACCGACGGCGACGGCCAGCGCAATATTCACCACCATAATCGGATGCTCCGGGCCGAGACTGACGCCGCCGGCAAGGCCGAGGATCAGCGCGGCCAGCAGTCCGGGCAGCGCGCCGGTAGCAATGGGGGCGCCAATGAGCGATTCGGTCGCCGGATCCGGCCCGGCGTGTCCCGGGCTGTAGCGGACTATCAGGCCCACGGCGATCCCTGTCGCCGTGAGCATGGCGATAATCCATAGCGGGCTGTCAGCGCTGATCCCCAACTGGGTGGGCAGGTTGCTCCACAGCACGCGCTGTAGCAGCGCGGCAACCTTCATCGCGCCGATCAGGATCAGACTGCAGGCGATACCTATCAGGATGGCCGGCACCGACAGGATCAGCATTGTTCTGGCGCGAGGATGGAGCATGAAAATGTCCTTGTTAAAGTTCTGAAGCACTACTTTGCCTTCGTCGGCTGGGGCCGTCGATGCAAATGGTGCTGAAACGATAAAGTTAAGGCGGCGTCTGATTCCCGCGGCGTCGTTTACAGACTACCTTGCATAGATTACAAACTAAATGTGACCTATGTCGCTAAACAAGGGGCGTCTACGCGTTGGACGTTGTTGTTAAGCCGCCATGAATTTACAGTGTGCCAAAAGAATTATTTTGACTTTAGCGGAGCCGTAACGGAATGACAAAATTTGCTTTAGTAGGAGATGTCGGGGGGACCAACGCCCGCCTGGCGCTATGTGATCTGGCGAGCGGAGAGATCTCTCGTGCTAAGACCTATTCCGGGCTCGATTATCCCAGTCTGGAGGCGGTGGTGCGCGTCTATCTGGAGGAGCACCAGGTGACCGTCAACGAAGGCTGTATCGCCATTGCCTGCCCGATCACCGGCGACTGGGTAGCGATGACCAACCATACCTGGGCCTTCTCCATCGCTGAAATGAAGCGCAACCTTGGCTTTGCCCATCTGGAGATAATTAACGATTTTACCGCCGTTTCCATGGCCATCCCGATGCTGAAAGCCGAGCACCTCATTCAGTTTGGCGGCAGCGCTCCGGTGGCGGGCAAACCGATCGCCGTTTATGGCGCCGGAACCGGGCTTGGCGTGGCGCATCTGGTGCACGTTGACAAGCGCTGGGTCAGCCTGCCGGGCGAAGGCGGTCATGTCGATTTTGCGCCGAACAGCGAAGAAGAGGGGATTATTCTGGAAGAGCTGCGCGCCGAGCTGGGGCATGTTTCCGCAGAACGCGTGCTCTCGGGTCCCGGACTGGTCAATTTGTACCGCGCGATTGTGAAATCTGATGGCCGCCTGCCGGAAAACCTGCAGCCGCGCGAGGTCACCGAGCGAGCGCTGGCGGACAGTTGTACCGACTGTCGCCGGGCGCTGTCACTGTTCTGCGTCATTATGGGCCGCTTCGGCGGAAACCTGGCGCTGACTCTCGGGACCTTTGGCGGCGTGTATATCGCCGGGGGCATCGTGCCGCGCTTCCTGGAGTTCTTTAAAGCCTCCGGCTTCCGCGGCGGTTTTGAAGACAAAGGCCGTTTCAAAGCTTATGTTCAGGATATTCCGGTTTACCTGATCGTGCATGAAAACCCGGGCCTGCTGGGCTCCGGCGCGCATCTGCGTCAGACGCTGGGCCAGGTGTTATAAGCGCATCCCTCCCGGGCTACCGTCGTAGCCCGGATGGCGGGACTTCCCGCCTCTACAGATTCATCAGCTGGCGAAACTCTTTCACTTTACTGCGGCTCACCGGCACCTGAAATTCAAGGTCGCGCAGGCGCAGCACATAGGTATTGTTAAACCACGGCTCAATTTCGCGGATCTTGCTGAGATTCACGCAGTACGAGCGGTGGCAGCGAAAGAAATGTGCGGTGGGCAGTTTGCTGCAGAATTCGGTGATGTTCATCGGCATGACGAATGACTCCCGGCGGGTATAGACGAACGTCATCTTTTCATGCGCCTCGGCATAATAAATATCATGGATGCTGGTGACGATTATTCGTTCATCTTTTATCAGATTGATGGTGTCGTTTTCTCGTGGCGCCGCGTTGGTCGCTCCCGCAGCGACGTTATTTTGCTGCTGCCAGGCGGCGGTTAGCTTTTGTAGCATATTGATGATGCGTGACTCCTGGTAGGGCTTCAGGATGTAGTCAAACGCCTCCAGCTCAAAGGCTTCCACGGCGTGCTCTTTCCACGCGGTGATAAAGACGATAAAAGGCTTATGGGCAAACTGGCTGATGTTTTGCGCCAGCAAAACCCCGTCCAGCGACGGAATATTGATATCGAGAAAAATGGCATCGACCTTGTTGTGCTGGAGAAATTTCAGCACGTCCAGGCCATCGTCAAAGCTGCCGACGATCTCCATCTGGCTGTGGGTATTGATAAGCCAGGAGAGCTCCTGCTGAGCCAGAAACTCATCTTCCACAATAATAACTTTCATCTTTTCTCCGCTCATGACAACAGAGACTCCGTCAGCGCCTGCGGCGTGTGGTGATTGGGGACATAAAAGGCGATTTCTGTTCCTGGCGTCAGGGTGCGGATATGCAACCCCTCGCCGTAGAGGAGCTTCACCCGGTGATGAACGTTAAGCAGGCCGATTTTATTTCCCGGCATTTCGTCGGCTTCCACGCGAGCGACCACGGCGGGATCGATGCCGTTGCCAGTGTCGCGAACGCTGATGCGAACCCGATTGCCGCACTCGTTAATGCCGATCGTCACCACCCCCTTGCCTTTACAGGGCTGGATACCATGAACGATGGCATTTTCCACCAGCGGCTGGATAAGCAGGCTCGGGATCACGCAGCTGACGTCGTCGTCAATATCATAGATGACCGTCAGCTTGTCGCCGAATCGCGCCTGTTCAATGGCGATATAATCTTTGATCTGATACAGCTCTCGTTTGATATCAATCTGCTCATCGTCTTTTAATTCGATGTTATAGCGCAGGTAGCGCGACAGATTAAAAATGAGCTGGCGCGCGGTGTCCGGATTAAGGCGAATCGAGGAGGAGATCGCGTTCAGCGCATTAAATAAAAAATGCGGGTTAATTTTGCTTTGCAGGGCGCGCAGCTCCGCTTTATTGGCCATCTCGCGCAGCTGTTCGGCGCGGGAGACTTCCAGCTGGGTGGAGATTATTTGCGACAGGCCAATCGCCATCTCCTGTAGCGTCGAAGTGATGCGATGGGCGTGGCAGTAATAAATTTTTAGCGTGCCGGTCACCACCCCTTTTTCCCACAGCGGGATCACCATCAAGGAGTGGATCTCCGGCGTGCGGTGGGCTTCATCATTGTTTTTTATAATGATTTTCCCATAACGAATCGCCTGCCGGGTGGTAGGGCTGATGACATCGTCGTGGTGTTGATAGTTGGCCTCCCCCACGCCCACGTAGGCCAGCACATGCTCGGTATTGGTGATCGCCACCGCGTCGGCGGTAATGTCGCGGCGGATAATCTCGCATACCTGGCGCAGAGAATCGCTGTTAACGTGACGAAACAGCGGCAGGGTTTTGTTAGCGATATCGAGCGCCAGTTTTGCCTGCCGCGCCGCGCTGGCCTCCTTTTCCCCTTCCACGCTCTGCACCAGCAGCACGATAAAACCGATGCAGACGCTGCCGAGGATCATCGGGATACCAATTTTAGAGACGATATCCAGGCCGAGGCTCAGGGAAGGCGCCCAGACCACCACCAGAATCATGGTCAGGGTCTCACACACCATGCCGGCCAGAATGCCGATTTTCCACCGTTGATCGCGGGCCACTTTACGGTTAATCAATCCTGACAGCAGGCCTGCGACAATGCTGGTGATAAAGCAGGGCACGGCGGTGACGCCATCGATATCAATCAGGTAGCGGTGTACGCCGGCAATCACCCCGACAATTGCCCCTACCCACGGACCAAACAGGATCCCGCCGGACATGACGGCGATAATGCGCACATTCACCAGCGAACCTTCCACCGGGACGCCGGACCAGGTGCTGAACAGGGCAAACAGCGAGAAAATGGCCGTCACGGCCAGCAGCTCTTTCGGCGTATGGGCCGACTTATGCAACAGTTCGCGGAACAGGCGCAGGCGAATGAGGAAAAACAGGCAAATAAGCATCAGGGCCGCACGATCATAGACCGCCAGCATCATCGTGAAAATTTCGTGCATGGGTGTGCCGCGTCAGTGGCCAGAAAAGAACATGATAAAAAACCTGACGGCAGAAGACCAGCCGCAGAAATATAATGAGGAAAGGCATACTTTTTAAAGGGGATTGGTGGGGGGCCACCGCGAGAGCGGCAGCCCTGGCTTTTAACGATAAAATTCTGTGTTAAGAAAGATATCAATATGTTACCACTCTTTATACAACTCTGGACTATTCCGGCGATGAACTGCCGTATTTAGCGCCGTCGATACCCGTTTTATATGCCAGGGAATATTTTTTACCGGCCCTCTCGACAACATGTTTTTTTTCAGGTTATTTTCTAAACGAGCCGCAACAGCGGCAGCGTCGCTCGGACGGTCCGGGCGCTAACGTTAATCAGAGGAACCTATGGCTGAATCCAGTCCTGAACGCCGTTTTACGCGTATCGATCGTCTCCCCCCGTACGTTTTTAATATTACTGCTGAACTGAAAATGGCTGCGCGCCGGCGCGGCGAGGATATTATTGATTTCAGTATGGGCAATCCCGATGGCGCGACGCCGCCGCATATCGTGGAAAAACTTTGCACCGTTGCCCAACGGCCTGACACCCATGGTTACTCTACCTCGCGGGGGATCCCGCGCCTGCGTCGCGCCATTTCACGCTGGTATGAAGAACGCTATAACGTTGACATCGATCCGGAATCGGAAGCGATCGTCACCATTGGTTCGAAAGAGGGGCTGGCGCACCTGATGCTGGCGACTCTGGATCATGGCGACACGGTGCTGGTGCCAAACCCCAGCTATCCGATTCACATCTATGGCGCGGTGATTGCCGGGGCGCAGGTGCGCTCGGTGCCGCTGGTGGAAGGTGTGGATTTCTTTAACGAGCTGGAACGCGCCATCCGCGAGAGTTACCCGAAGCCGAAGATGATGATCCTTGGTTTTCCCTCGAATCCAACGGCGCAGTGTGTGGAGCTGGACTTTTTTGAAAAGGTCGTCGCCCTGGCGAAGCAGTATGACATCCTGGTCGTCCACGATCTGGCCTATGCCGATATCGTGTATGACGGCTGGAAAGCGCCCTCCATCATGCAGGTGCCCGGCGCGCGTGATGTCGCCGTCGAGTTCTTTACCCTGTCGAAAAGCTATAACATGGCCGGCTGGCGCATTGGCTTTATGGTCGGCAACAAGACCCTGGTGAATGCCCTCGCTCGCATCAAAAGCTATCACGACTATGGCACGTTTACGCCGCTGCAGGTGGCGGCGATCGCTGCCCTTGAGGGCGATCAGCAGTGCGTGCGTGAAATTGCCGAACAATATAAGCGCCGTCGCGATGTGCTGGTGAAAGGGCTCCACGAAGCCGGCTGGATGGTGGAATGTCCGAAAGCGTCCATGTACGTCTGGGCGAAAATACCGGAACCTTACGCTGCCATGGGCTCGCTGGAGTTTGCGAAAAAGTTGCTTAATGAAGCGAAGGTCTGCGTCTCGCCGGGGATAGGCTTTGGCGACTATGGCGATACTCACGTCCGCTTCGCGCTGATCGAAAACCGGGACCGTACGCGCCAGGCGATCCGCGGCATCAAGGCGATGTTCCGCGCCGATGGCTTGCTGCCCGCCGCGAGCTAGCGCTTCGGCGAATACGCCATAACAAAAACGGGAGCCAGTGGGCTCCCGTTTTTTTTGACACCGCTGCAGTCTAGATCATCAGGGCAAAAGTACCGGCCCAAACGATGACCATAAAAGAGAGGCCCATAAAGAAGTATTTCACGATTCATCACTCCACGCGCTTGTGCGACGTTCAAATGAATTAATTGTTCTGTTATTCCTGGGCTGTCGCAGGTGAAAAATCACGTTGCGGCAGCTCGCAATTCTGTGCGCTTTGTGCTCCAGATGGCGCTAATGTACGCCTAAAAAATGAGGGAAACAAGTGGCATTTTTTTATTAATTTTTAGTTACTTAGGAGTGTCGTGATTCGGCGACACATTAATTTCACCCGGTAATAAATTTCACGCCAGCGACGCTGTTAAAACGGATTTTGGCGATGGGCAAAATGGAGGACGGCCAGCGAGGGCGCACGCAATTTCTTTGCTACGCGCCGCCGCCGATTTAATGCTGGTCAGAGGCGCGCGGCCGCCACTCGGCCGGGTAGTGAGCCGGGATAAAGCGCAGTGTGAGCGCCATGAGTAGCAGGACGCAGAGCGCATGCCAGGACCAGTCAAGCGTGTAGTTCCCGCTCAGGCTGCGCAACAGGCCGGAAAGCCAGGGGGAGAGGCCTGCGATGATAAATCCGATACCCTGCATAAACGCCACCAGCCGGCCGGCTACCGCCGGTTGTCCGGCGTGATCCAGCGCCAGCACCAGGCACAGGGGAAAGGCGCCACCCAGACCCACTCCGCAGGCGATGGCCCACAGCGCTGGGACGTGCTGCGGCAGCCAGATGAAGCCGCAGAAGCCAATGAGCTGTAGCGTCAGCGCGAACAGCAGAAGCTGGCGTCGGTCATCCTGGCGAGCCAGCGCCGGGAGCAGCAGTGCCCCCGCGGTTTGCCCGACGGTCAGCAGCGCCAGCAGTGAGCCGCTGTACTGGGCGCTATCGCCAAGCTGGATATAGTAGGGCGGCAGCCAGGCGATCAGACTGGCGTAACCGGCATTGATCAGTCCGAAATAGAGTCCCAGCGTCCAGGCGCGGCGCTGGCCAATAATCGCGACCCGGGGGGAAGCGCTGGTCTGATGCGGTGCGCGAGGCAATTGCCGGCAAATCGCCAGCCAGCCGAGCAGGGCCAGCAGGGCAGGGAGCGCCCACCAGGCCAGCGCCTGGTGCCAGACCGTACTGCGTGACGCCAGCCATGGCGTGAACGCAGCGCCTAACCCGCCGCCGCCCATCAGCGCCGCCGACCATAGTCCCATCACCAGCGGCGTACGCCGGGCGAACAGACGCTTTATCACCGCCGGGATGGCGGCCTGGATAATGCCGATGCCAATTCCCCCCGCAAGGGCGCTGCTGAGCAGCAAACCGCTATGTGGGGCGCTTTCCCGCAGCAGGGCACCCGCCGCGATAATCAGCAGGCTCAGCGCAATGCTGCGGTTTTGACCAACAGTGCGATCGACCCAGCCGCCGGCCAGCGCCAGCACGCCCATCGCGATGACCGGCAGGGCGGTGAGGAGCGCGACCAGGGTATAGCTCATCCCGCTGGCGGCGCGGATATCCGGCAGCAAGGGACCTATCGAGGTGAGCAGCGGACGCATGTTTATCCCAATGAGTACCAGGACACACAGCGTCAGATTCTGTCGCAGCATGGGCGTCATGGTTGCTGTTCCGCCCAGCGCTGATAAAGTGCCGGCCCCTCCGGCTGCGGGCAGTGGTGGATTGGCAGCGTCTGCCGGGACAGCGGCTGCTGCAGCTGCTGATAAATCGCGGTGGTTGAGAGCTGAAAGGGTTCGCCATCCTGATTACTGTTGGCGAAAAATACTTCCCGCACGCCGGTTAAATAGAGTGCGCTCAGGCACATAGGACAAGGTTGCCCGCTGGCATAGATAACGCATTCGCGCAGCACCTCGCTTCCCAGTCTGGCGGCAAGCTCGCGAACGGCATTCAGTTCGGCATGCGCCGTTGGGTCACCGTTCAGATGAAAGGTATTGACGGCTTCGGCGACAATCTCATCATGCCGCACCAGAACGGCGCCGAAGGGGCGGCCACCGTCAGCAATATTTTGTTTTGCCAGCGCTAATGCGCGCTGGAGATAGCGATCGTCAGCGGACATAGTCACTCCTGCATAAGATGATGTTGATGGTGAAAAACGCAGAGGATGGTAGGTAGAGAGTACGTATCTTGTTTCATAAGTTAAAAGACTTATTTATGATGAACCCTATTTGAATTGCTTATAGGTAAGCGGATGCTCCTGCGCCATCTTTCCTACTTTATCGCCGTGGCAGAACATCGTGGATTTACCCGCGCCGCCGCGGCGCTCCATGTCTCCCAGCCTGCGCTGTCACAGCAGATCCGCCAGCTGGAAGCGATGCTGGAGGTTCAGCTCTTTGACCGCTCTGGTCGTTATACCCGCCTGACCGATGCCGGAGAGATCTGGCTGGAGTATGCCCGCCGCGTGTTACGCGATCTTGAGGAGGGGCGGCGCGCCCTGCACGACGCAGAAGATCTGCAGCGTGGTAAACTCCGCATCGCCATGACGCCGACCTTTACCACTTACATGCTGGGGCCGCTGGTGGAGGCGTACTATCGACGCTACCCCGGAGTGAAATTGCTTATCCAGGAGATGAACCAGGAGCGGATGGAAACGATGCTCCTGGAGGATGAACTGGATGTGGGAATTGCCTTTGGCGAGAGCCTCTCGCGGGATATTGTGGTTCAGCCGCTGCTGACGGAAACCCTCGCGCTGGTGGTGAGCCGTGCGCATCCGCTGGCTCATGAAAGCCACCTGCAGCTGCAGGCTCTTGACGCACAGCCGCTGATTTTACTGAGCAGCGAGTTTGCCACCCGGGAGCAAATCAACCGCTATTGTCGCCGCCATCGGCTCGAACCTGACGTGCGGATGGAGGCCAACTCCATCGGCGCCGTACTAACGGTTATTCGCGGCACGCCGCTTGCGACGCTGCTGCCAGCGGCGATCGCCGGACAGTATGATGACCTCGTGGCCATTGAGCTTAAGCCCGCGCTGCTGCAGCGCACGGCCTGTTTGCTGCAGCGCCAGGGCGCATGGCAGAGCGCTGCGGCGCGCGAATTCATTGCGCTGGCGCGGGAGATCGCGGTAACGCTTGAGCAGGAAAACGGCCAGGCCCTGTATGAGGACCTGCGTCACTTGCCGACGAGCCTGGACTAACGATCGGCTTCGCTGAGGATATCGGCCTCATCGGGCAGGGTATTCTCCCGGAGCATGCCCTCTTCTTTGAGCCTTTCCAGTACGTGATGAAAGAGCTGAGTCTTGTCTGGCTCGGCCATATTCTGTAATTTCTCATTAAATACGGTATGGGACTGAATAAGGTAATGGATAAATTCCAGCAATACCTCATTTTGCGGCAGGACGGTTAATTCCTGATGGATGTAACTGGTTTGTTCCAGCAGCGAATTTTTTGTCACGTCCATAGGCCGGGCGCTAATACTGTGAGCGTATATTTTCTCAATGGCCTGGCTGGTGATATAGATGCGGTTCAATGATATAGCAGAGTATTCGTCTTCATCCGGAATGAAATGACAATAGACAAACGGTTTGTCGGGCAGCATCATGCTGAGTCTGTTTTCGTAAAGAATATCATCAGGCGCCTCCAGTAGCGCCATTAAATTCCGACTGTGTGGGTGCCAGAGTCCGGATGCGGACACTTTTACGTTAAACTGCGTCACCGTATTTCCGCGTAATGTTTCCACAATCGGAATATCGCCATCAAGCCGCAGAATGCTGCGGATATGGGAGTGGGGTGACCAGAAAGTCTCCACTTCCTCGGCAGAGGCAAGCGGATTAAGCGCGGTGGTCACGTCTTTTTCCTGATGAGAAAGGACGGCTATTTTTAATGTTCCCCGCGTCGGATTAAGCTTCAGACAGAGATTGATCGCACCAATATCATGCCAGTGAAGAATGTCTTCAAGTTCGCAGTTTAATAATTTTTGCGCCCGCGCCAGAGAGCAATACTCCATTGGCGGTAAATTATTTAGCTTCCAGATATTCCGTTCTGTAATATTCATAAGAATTGTACGTCGATGAAAAAATAAATCGCCATGGTGAGCAAAAAGCATCGATGACAAGGATTTATTCTTCCCGCTGACTTCCTTTACCTGATTAACAAAACCCATTCACATTGAGAATAATATGTCGATAAGTTGGCTGTTTTTATTGTTTTGCTGCCGCGTATTTACTTTATCCCGTTATCTTATCATCTCTTATTCGTAGAGAAAAATAGTTTGCTCAATATAAGCATTTCTTTCTGGCAGGAATCTTTTTGCAGGAATGTTGAAGGCGAGCACGAGCGGAGTACGAAGAAAGGGACAGTCAATTGGCGACCTTCGTGGTCGGCAGGGGGGGGGCAAACAGACGCCAGTCGCGTCTGTTTGGTGTAGCTGTTGTTATTGTGGCGTCGACAGAAAACGGTCACCCGGCTGCGCGATGGCATACCATGCCATCATCTCTGCGGTGCCCGGTTGGCCTTCGGCAGGCGCCCAGGCCATGGTGTCAACTTCGGCAAGCGGCTGATAAGCACCTTGCTTAACTTCAAAAACCATCCCGCCCGGGTCGAGCGAGAGCACCGTATGCCAGGTACCGGCTTCCATTTCCAGCGCCGTGCAGGTTTCACCCAGCACCACCCGGCGGGTGACTACGCCATTGTCATCAAAATTCAGTACCACAAAGCGGCCTTTCAGGGGCAGCAAAAGTTCGAAGGTATGTCTGTGCCGGTGCGGACGGATATAGGTGCCGGGTTCCATCGCAATGGCGAGGCGCTGTACCGGGTCGCTTAGTTCGGGATGAAAATTGCGATGGGCACGCAAGCGCGGTGCACTGGCTGCCGCTTCGCTCTGCTGCTGCATATCGCTGAGGGTGATCTGTTTCATATCAACGCCTGGCTCCTGTATCGTCCAGAGAAGGTTGCAACGGGGTAGTGGCTTGTGACTGTTTAAGCCAAGGGGCATTGTACGCGGAATGCGCGTTTTTGTCGGTTTATTGTCTGTGCGATTGACTGGGGCGCCCCTTCCTGTCCTGGCTAATCCACTCGTGGATAATTTCGGCAAATTATGATGGCGAGAAGAATATGCCATGGCTGGCGTTTAGGTAATGGTGGGAAATAGCGGTCAACGTTTATATGGTGTCCCCTGCAGGAATCGAACCTGCAACTAGCCCTTAGGAGGGGCTCGTTATATCCATTTAACTAAGGGGACAAGGCGGTGCGAGTATAGCGTTTTTTGCCCGCCTGAGTAAGAGCCATACCGTCTGACTGCTTAAACCCTCGCCACTCAGGGCGCTTTTTTTATGCCTGGTCGGCGTTTTTGGCTTTCTCCGCGGCCTGGGCGCGGGCTTCCGCTTTTCGCTTGCTGCTCATATCGTTACGGATCTGCGCATGGCTCAGCAGCGCGAAGATGAAGGTCCCGCCGCAGATATTTCCCGCCAGCGTCGGCAGGGCGAACGGCCAGATAAAGTCGCTCCAGGGCAGGCTTCCGTTAAACACCAGATAAAGGATCTCGACCGATCCCACCACGATATGAGTCGTATCCGCCAGGGCGATAAGCCAGGTCATGAGAATAATCACCACGATCTTGGCCGCACCGGCGACAGGAAACATCCAGACCATGGTGGCGACCAGCCAGCCGGAAATAATCGCATTAGCGAACATCTCCGTCGGGCTGTTTTTCATTACGTCTTCGGCGATGCTGACAAAGGCCTGACGAGTTGGTTCATCAAAGACGGGCATAAAATTGAAGGCCCATGCGGCCACTGCGGTACCGATGAGGTTGCCAGCCAGCACCACCGACCATAACCGCATCAGCAAACCGATGTTACCTGGTGTGGGATTGTGCATCACCGGCAGAACGGCGGTAACCGTATTTTCCGTGAACAGCTGCTGGCGGGCCATGATCACGATAATAAAGCCGAAGGTATACCCGAGATTTTCCAGTAAAAACCCGCCCGGGATCCCCTCCAGTTTGACGTGAAAAATCCCTTTTGCCAGCAGGGAGGCGCCCATCGACAGACCGGCCGCAATGGCTGACCACAGCAAGGCCAGCGCATCGCGTTCCATCTCTTTTTCCCCTTCCTGGCGAATATGTTCATGGATGGCCATCGCCCGCGAGGGCAGGCGATCTTCATCCACTTCTATTTCCTCTCCGCGCTGTTTTTCTTCACTTTCGACTTCTCGCTCGTCATCCGCTGGTTTTAATTTGTTATTGTCTAGTTCATCCATTTTGTGGCCCTCGCTATCAATCTATATAGATATAGCGTAGCGGCTTTCCCTGCCGTCTGGCTGGGCATACTCTGAAATCGCAAAAATGGTAACGTCAGATTTTTGTTGCTCCGGTAGAATAGGAGCCCCGCGATCTCGTTATTCCCAGGCTATGATCAAATCAACAACTTGGGTGATATAGACATCGTTCAACGTGCTGTTACAATCGCTCACATCTATACGGGCGGAAACGTTGTCTTTCCGTCATGGATGGCAACTCGCGATAGCCATAAAAACCAGGGAGACACCTATGAATTATCGCCTGTCGGCGCTTGCGCTTGGCGCCACATTGCTGGTGGGATGTGCCAGTTCCAGCTCTGGCGATCAGCCGCAGGGGCGTTCAGACCCGTTAGAAGGGTTTAACCGCACGATGTTCAATTTCAACTTTAACGTGGTTGATCCTTACGTGCTTCGCCCGGTGGCGGTGGCATGGCGTGACTACGTCCCGCAGCCGGCGCGCAATGGTTTGAGCAACTTCACCAGCAACCTTGAAGAGCCGGCGGTAATGGTGAACTCCTTCCTGCAGGGCGACCCCTATAAAGGTATGGTGCACTTTACCCGTTTCTTCCTGAACACCATCCTCGGGATGGGCGGTCTGATCGATGTCGCGGGCATGGCGAATCCGCAGCTGCAGCGCGTTGAACCGCATCGTTTCGGCAGCACGCTCGGCCATTATGGCGTCGGCTATGGTCCGTATGTGCAACTGCCATTCTACGGTAGCTTTACGCTGCGCGATGAAGGCGGTGATATGGCCGATGGCCTCTACCCGGTACTCTCCTGGTTGACCTGGCCGATGTCGATTGGTAAATGGGCTGTCGAAGGGATTGAAACGCGTGCCCAGCTGCTGGATTCCGACGGCCTGCTCCGTCAGTCTTCCGATCCTTACATTTTGGTGCGTGAAGCTTATTTCCAGCGCCATGACTTTATCGCCAACGGCGGTAAGCTGACCCCGGCGGACAACCCGAATGCCCAGGCTATTCAGGATGAGCTGAAGGATATTGATTCACAGTAATCTGCGAATGAAAAAAAAGGGTGAACATGTTGTTCACCCTTTTTTGTTGTGTGCGGCTTATCAGAAGCGGTAGTTGAAGTTAGCGCCGTACAGCCAGGCGGTCCCTTCGGAACGGAAGGTATACGGGCCTTCCTTAATTTCTACGTGCTGGCCGTGCATATAGGAAAGACCGACGTCAACCGACGCATCCTTGTTGAACGCGTAAGTGGTACCCGCGCTCAGCCACAGGCGATCCTGGTCAGGAATGGAGATGGAGCGGTTGTTGGCCGGTACCGGGCTGTCATCGAAAGCGATACCGGTGCGGAAGGTCCAGTTATCGTCATAATAATACGTGGTCCCCAGAGCAAGACGGTAAGCGTCTTTAAAGCCTTCCTCTTTATAGAACAGCGTCTGGCCGTTGCTGCCGGTGGCTTTCAGCTCCTGGAACTGACTCCAGCTGGTGTAGGTCAGGCTATAGTGGACCGCCCACTGCGGCGCCACGCGGTTATAGCCAGACAGCTCCCACATTTCCGGCAGGTTAAGGGTCAGTGAACCGCCGGTGGTCTGGCCGTTAGTGCCCGCTGGCAGACCGAAGTTGCCGAGGATTTGGTTATAGGCCGCCGGCAGGCTGCTGCGGTAGTTACCGTCGAAGTCGATCTTCACCTCGGAACGGTAGGTAAAACCGTAGCGGTTGTTCTTATCCAGCTCATAGAGGATACCGGCATTCCAGCCAAAGCCCCAGGCGTTGCCGTTAAGATGGGCGATCTGCGTGTCGGCAGGGATCTTCGCCACCTGGCCTGCCAGCGCCGGCGGCAGTGCGCCAGAACCAGCGACAATCTGACCCAGGTCACCCGCATAGCGCTCGATCTTCGCCTTGGCGTAGACCGCGTCAAAACCTAAGCCAAAGCTCCAGTTGCTGTCGAGACGGTAGGCGCCGCTCAGGTTGAAGTTCGCGGTGGTCAGGTCGGTTTTACCGCCCATGCTGCCAGCCGCATAGTCATCGTTGTATTCCGTTGCCAGGCCGTAGTTAGAGGTAATGGATGCCCCCCAACCGAATTGATCGTTAATCGGCGCGACAAAGTGGAAGTTGGGTACCCACGCCGTCGGGGCGATATTGTCCGCATTCAGGCTCTTGCCGGTGGGAGAGGTGCCGGAGACATTGACACCCGGGTCAACAAAAACGGCGCCCGCCGACATGGTTGGACGGTCAAACATCATAATTAATGCCGGGTTACGACTGGCATTGCCTGCATCGTCTGCGATAGCCCCTTCACCGGAATAGGCCCGACCCAGCCCTGATGAAGAGAATTCGTTGAGCTGGAAGCCTGCTGACCAGGCCTGGGTGGAAACAAGTGCTACAGCCACTGCAAGGGCAGATTGGGTAAAGCGGGTTTTCTGGCTCATGCCCATAACCTCATTGAGTTATTTTTTTTTAAACTATGTTACATGCCGTAACAGAAGCGCGGAAGTGTAGGGTCTGTGGTACAACAGAGAAATCAGACCAGTGCGCTGAGTATAGGTCTGACCAGATGAGTTGTTGCAAGTTTGTTTATGAAGTTTTTCAATTGTGATAACAGAAACGCGATCCAGCTGGCAAAATTGTCGGGGGGAGTAAGAGGCAGAAAAGCTGATTTTTGTTTTAGATCATTTTTAAGTGTGATTTCTGTCACTTAACGCGGTGATGGCGATTCTCGGCTGGAGGCTCACCGGGGGCAGGGCGTAAAATAGGCACATTATTTGTCTGGCACCGAAGGTGCCTATACAGAGGAAATCTACGATGAGTAAATGTAGCGCTGATGAAACCCCGGTATGCTGCTGTATGGATGTAGGCACCATTGTGGACAACACCGACTGCACCGCCTCATACAGCCGCGTGTTCGCCAACCGCGCTGAAGCGGAGCAAACGCTCGCTGCGCTGAGCGAGAAAGCGCGTAATGTGCAATCTGAACCGTGCAAAATCAACCCGACCTTCACCGATGTTGACGGCGGCGTACAGCTGGATATCGATTTTATTTTTAGCTGCGAAGCCGAATCGCTGATCTTCCAGTTAGGATTACGTTAATCCCTCCGTTTAACGCCCCGTAGAAGGGGCGTTACCTTTCTGTTCAATGTGTTTTGGCTCGCAATTTTTCGCTTCCCCGATTGGCTTAATGTAAAAAATTAGTTAAGACTGTTATCAGGTCAGACCACTTGGTTGTTTTGCTTAACAGGGGAGCGTTATGAGTCAGGCATTACCGCTTATCACCCGTCAGGGCGATCGCATTGCCATTGTCAGGGGTTTACGCACGCCATTTGCGCGCCAGGCGACGGTTTTTCATGGCGTTCCGGCCGTTGATTTAGGGAAAATGGTGGTTGGCGAAATGCTCGCCCGGAGTGACATTCCCGCGGACGTCATTGAGCAACTGGTTTTTGGCCAGGTGGTGCAGATGCCGGAGGCGCCGAATATCGCCCGGGAAATCGTGCTCGGCACCGGAATGAGCGTGCACACCGATGCCTATAGCGTCAGTCGCGCCTGCGCCACCAGCTTCCAGGCCGTGGCGAATGTTGCTGAAAGCCTGATGGCCGGCACCATCCGCGCCGGTATTGCCGGCGGCGCCGACTCCTCTTCTGTATTGCCCATTGGGGTCAGTAAAACACTGGCCCGCACGCTGGTGGATGCCAATAAAGCCCGCACGCTGAGCCAAAAGCTGAAGCTGTTTTCCCGTCTGCGGCCGCGCGACCTGCTGCCGGTCCCCCCGGCGGTGGCGGAATATTCAACCGGTTTGCGGATGGGCGATACCGCGGAACAGATGGCGAAAAGTTGGGGCATCACCCGGGAACAACAGGATGCGCTGGCGCATCGTTCGCACCAGCTGGCGGCCAAAGCCTGGGAAGAGGGAAAGTTGTCAGCTGAGGTGATGACGGCCTACGCGCCCCCTTTCCGCGAGCCGCTGGAGCAGGACAACAATATTCGTAAAAATTCAACCCTCGCAGATTACCAAAAGTTACGCCCTGCCTTTGACCGCAAACATGGCACCGTCACCGCAGCCAACAGCACGCCGCTGACGGACGGCGCGGCGGCGGTGATCCTGATGACCGAGTCCAGGGCCAATGAGCTGGGTCTGACGCCGCTGGGTTACCTGCGCAGCTATGCCTTTACCGCCATCGACGTCTGGCAGGATATGCTGCTGGGTCCCGCATGGTCCACGCCGCTGGCGCTGGAGCGGGCAGGTCTGACGCTGGCGGATCTGACGCTTATTGATATGCACGAAGCTTTTGCCGCGCAGACGCTGGCCAATCTCCAGTGTCTGGCAAGCGAGCGCTTTGCCCGTGAAGTGCTGGGACGCTCGCAGGCCACCGGTGAGGTGGATGAGAGCAAGTTTAACGTCCTCGGCGGATCTATTGCTTATGGCCATCCTTTTGCTGCCACCGGCGCGCGGATGATCACCCAGACGCTGCATGAGTTGCGGCGACGGGGCGGGGGATTTGGTCTGGTGACGGCCTGCGCGGCAGGTGGTCTGGGTGCGGCGATGATCGTGGAGGCTGAATAATGGATGCTGTTTCCGCTTTTAAGCTTGAGGTCCGTGCGGACAAGATCGCGGTGATCACCATCGATGCCCCGGGTGAGAAAATGAATACCCTGAAAGCCGAGTTCGGCAATCAGGTGCGGGGGCTGATACGTCGGGTTCGTGATGATAAGTCGGTGCGCGGCGTGGTGTTTATCTCCGCCAAAGCGGATAACTTTATCGCCGGCGCAGACATTAACATGATTGCCCGCTGCCGCAGCGCGCAGGAAGCGGAAGCGCTGGCGCGCCAGGGACAGCAGATTATGGCTGAGATCCATGGCTTGTCGATCCCGGTGATTGCCGCCATCCACGGCGCCTGCCTTGGCGGCGGTCTGGAACTGGCGCTGGCCTGCCATGGTCGGATCTGTAGCGATGACGAAAAAACCCGTCTCGGTTTGCCGGAAGTGCAGCTTGGCCTGCTGCCGGGCTCCGGGGGAACGCAGCGTTTACCGCGGCTGATTGGCGTCAGTACAGCGCTGGATATGATGCTTACCGGCAGGCAGCTGCGTGCGCGCCAGGCGCTGAAGGCCGGTCTGGTAGACGAGGTGGTTCCGCAGGCGATTTTATTGCAGGCGGCGGTGGAGCTGGCGCTGAAGGGGCGACCGGCCAGTCGGGATATGCCCGTACGCGAACGCGTGCTGGCGGGGCCTTTGGGCCGCCATCTGTTATTCCATTTCGTCGGCAAACAAACGCAGCGCAAGACCCAGGGGAACTATCCGGCGGTGAAGCGAATTCTGCAGGTTGTCGAGAATGGCCTGGCCCACGGCTGCAGCAGCGGTTACGCCGAAGAAGCTCGCGCGTTTGGCGAACTGGCGATGACCCCGCAGTCGCAAGCGCTGCGTTCGATCTTCTTTGCCAGTACCGATCTGAAAAAAGACCGTGGCGCTGAAGCCGAGCCCGGACCGCTGACAAGCATTGCGGTGCTGGGCGGCGGCCTGATGGGCGGGGGGATCGCCTATGTGACCGCCTGTAAGGACGGGCTGCCGGTGCGCATTAAAGATATCCAGCCGCGCGGGATTAACCATGCCTTAAAGTACAGCTGGGATCTGCTGAATAAACAGGTCCGCCAGCGTCGTCTGCGCCCCAGCGAGCGCGATCGCCAGATGGCGATGATCTCCGGCGCCACCGACTATCAGGGCTTTGCTCATCGCGACGTGGTGATCGAGGCGGTATTTGAGGACCTGGCCCTGAAGCAGCGGATGGTCAGCGAAGTGGAGCAATATTGCGGGCCGCAGACCATCTTTGCGTCGAACACCTCATCGTTACCGATAGGCGATATTGCCGCCCAGGCCCGTCGCCCCGGGCGGGTGATCGGCCTGCATTTCTTCAGTCCAGTGGAAAAAATGCCGCTGGTTGAAGTGATCCCGCATAAGGGAACCGATCCGCAGGCTATCGCCACCGTGGTGCAACTGGCTAAACGTCAGGGGAAAACGCCGATTGTGGTGGCGGATAAAGCGGGCTTCTATGTGAACCGCATCCTCGCGCCCTATATCAATGAAGCGATGCGCCTGCTGGTGGAGGGCGAACCGGTTGAAGAGATTGATAAGGCCCTGGTTAAATTCGGTTTCCCGGTAGGGCCAATCCAGCTACTGGATGAGGTTGGCATCGATACCGGCACCAAAATTATCCCCGTGCTGGAGAGCGCGTTTGGAGAACGTTTTAGCTCACCTGCAAACATCATTGACGCGATTTTGAAGGACGATCGCAAAGGTAGAAAAAATAATCGTGGTTTCTATCTTTATGAGACAAAAGGGCGTAAAAGCAAAAAACGGCCCGACCCGGCAGTCTATCCGCTGCTCGGCATCGACCGCCCCCAGTCGCGGCTCTCCGCGCAGCAGGTGGCGGAACGCTGTGTGATGATGATGCTTAACGAGGCGGCGCGCTGCTTTGATGAGCAGATTATCCGTAGCGCGCGCGATGGCGATATCGGCGCCGTCTTTGGTATAGGGTTTCCGCCATTTCTTGGCGGCCCGTTCCGGTATATGGATACTATCGGCGCGGGTGAAGTTGCCGCGATCCTGCAGCGCCTGGCCGCCCAGTACGGCCCACGTTTTACACCCTGTGACACTTTATTACGCATGGCCGAACAGGGGACAACCTTTTGGCCAGCGGATGAACGGCTGACCTAAGTTGTGGTCAAAGAAGATAAATCCGGCTGCGGATGACGCTGTTGATTGGCTGTTTTGTAAACAATGATTGACTATACTTACGCCATTGAGGTAAAAAACAGCGTTTCATTCGTTGAATGGATCAGGCACAATGCCCGGCCACCGGGTCACCTGCGTATTGTCTTCGCAGGCCAAACTACGGTGCTTCTGGTTAACAAAAGCGGTGCAATATGCAAGTTTTTATTATGCGTCACGGCGACGCTGCCCTCGATGCAGCCAGCGACTCAGTTCGTCCATTAACCGTATGCGGTTGTGATGAGTCTCGTCAGATGGCAACCTGGCTGAAAGGTCAAAAAGTGGATATTGAGCGCGTTCTTGTCAGTCCCTATCTGCGTGCAGAACAGACGCTGGATATTGTTGGGGAGTGCATGAACCTGCCGAAACATGTCGACGTGATGCCGGAACTCACGCCGTGCGGCGACGTAGGCCTGGTTAGCGCCTATCTGCAGGCGCTGGCGAATGAAGGCGTGGCGACGGCGCTGGTCGTCTCCCACCTGCCGCTGGTGGGGTACCTGGTCTCAGAGCTGTGTCCGGGGGAAACGCCTCCGATGTTCACCACCTCGGCTATCGCCTGCGTGACGCTGGACGCCGACGGCAAGGGTGAATACCTCTGGCAGAAAAGCCCCTGCAATCTCAAGATGGCCAACGCCATCTGACGGCCCCGGAGCCCGCCGTTAAGGCAGCTCCGGCGGTTGCCACTCCTCTACCTCAATCAGTATCAGCAGTGCGGCGTCACCGCCGTACTCTTTTGGTGCCTGGTGAAACGCCATAATATGCGGGTGTTGCGCCAGCCACAGCGGGGTTTGCTGTTTGAGAATATGTTTGCCGTGCCCGTGCATCACACAGGCGCAAAACACATGTTCGCGGCGGCAGGCGGCAATCAGCGCGCCCAGTTCCTGTTTGGCCTGCTGCTGGGTGAGCCCATGCAGATCGAGAAACAGTTCCGGCGAATAATCCCCACGGCGCAGCTTTTTCAGCTCAAAATGGCTGACGTCGGCGCGGACATATTTCGTCGAGCCTTCAGTATTCAGTAGCGGCTGAAACTCATCAGAGAAATAGTGGCTGTTATCGGCCTGTTCCTGCAGCAAACGCTTCGGAGCAACCTCAGTGACTTTCTTGCGCTGCGGACGGTGAACGATGGTGTCCTGCTTGATCTTCCGCGTGCCGGTCATTAACTGACGGAACAGCGCCTGATCCTCCTCGCTTAGCGATGTCTTCTTTTTCATTGTCCACTCTCATTAATACTTTGCGCTAGTTTACCCGACTCAATATCCCTTCGGGCAAGGAAAACCTGTTTTTTCCCCGGTCACCCCACGCAAGAATGCTGATTTATCGCCGTCTTCATGGCACACTAGCCGCCGAATTTATAGCAGAGTGTGCCCTGGAGGTTGTCGTGGATAAAATTTTTGTTGATGAGGCAGTCAATGAGCTGCATACCATTCAGGACATGCTGCGCTGGGCGGTAAGCCGTTTCAGCGCTGCTAATATCTGGTACGGTCACGGGACTGATAACCCGTGGGACGAGGCAGTACAGCTGGTGCTGCCGTCGCTCTACCTACCGCTGGATATCCCGGAAGATATGCGGACTGCGCGTCTGACCTCCAGCGAGAAACACCGCATCGTTGAGCGGGTGATCCGCCGCGTGAACGAGCGCATTCCCGTCGCCTATCTGACCAACAAAGCGTGGTTCTGCGGGCATGAGTTTTACGTCGATGAGCGGGTGCTGGTCCCGCGCTCCCCGATTGGCGAACTGATCAACAATCAGTTTGCCGGGCTGATTAACCATAAGCCGCAGCATATCCTTGATATGTGCACCGGCAGCGGCTGCATCGCCATCGCCTGCGCCTATGCTTTCCCGGAAGCCGAAGTCGACGCCGTGGATATCTCCCCGGACGCGCTGGCCGTCGCCGAGCACAACGTGGAGTCCCATGGCCTGATCCATCACGTGACGCCGATCCGCTCCGACCTGTTCCGCGATCTGCCGAAGCTGCAGTACGATCTGATCGTCACCAATCCGCCGTATGTCGATGAAGAGGACATGGCCGATCTGCCGGAAGAGTATGAGCATGAGCCGGTGCTGGGTCTGGCCTCCGGTAGCGACGGCCTGAAGCTGACGCGCCGCATCCTCGGCAACGCGCCGGATTATCTCAGCGATGACGGGATTCTGATTTGTGAAGTCGGTAACAGCATGGTACATCTGATGGAGCAATATCCGGACGTGCCGTTTACCTGGCTTGAGTTTGATAACGGCGGCGACGGTGTCTTCATGCTGACCAAACAGCAGCTGATTGACGCCCGCGCGCACTTCGGTATTTATAAAGACTAAAAAAACAACACGCCAACATAACGAAAAAGATTGGAGCCGTGATGGCAGGAAATACAATTGGACAACTCTTTCGCGTCACTACCTTCGGCGAATCGCACGGCCTGGCGCTGGGCTGCATCGTCGACGGCGTGCCGCCGGGCATCCCGCTGACCGAAGCCGACCTGCAGCACGACCTCGATCGTCGTCGCCCGGGCACCTCGCGTTACACCACGCAGCGTCGCGAGCCGGATCAGGTCAAAATTCTTTCCGGCGTCTTCGAAGGCGTTACTACCGGGACCAGTATCGGCCTGCTGATTGAGAACACCGATCAGCGTTCGCAGGATTACGGCGCAATCAAAGATCTGTTCCGTCCGGGCCACGCCGATTACACCTACGAGCAAAAGTATGGTCTGCGCGACTATCGCGGCGGCGGTCGTTCTTCTGCGCGCGAAACCGCGATGCGCGTAGCGGCCGGGGCGATTGCCAAAAAATACCTTGCCGCGAAGTTCGGCATCGTCATTCGCGGCTGCCTGACGCAGATGGGCGATATTCCGCTGGCCATCAAAGACTGGGATCAGGTCGAGCAAAACCCGTTCTTCTGCCCGGACCCGGATAAAATCGACGCTCTGGATGAACTGATGCGCGGCCTGAAAAAAGAGGGTGACTCCATTGGCGCGAAAGTGACGGTGGTGGCTGACGGCGTACCGCCGGGCCTCGGCGAGCCGGTCTTCGATCGCCTGGATGCCGATATCGCCCACGCGCTGATGAGCATCAACGCCGTGAAAGGGGTGGAAATTGGCGACGGCTTTGAAGTGGTGAAGCTGCGCGGCAGCGAAAATCGCGATGAAATCACCAAAGACGGATTCCAGAGCAACCACGCCGGCGGCATTCTTGGCGGCATCAGCAGCGGCCAGCAGATCGTTGCCAACATCGCGCTGAAGCCTACCTCCAGTATTACCGTTCCCGGTCATACGATTAACCGCTTTGGCGAAGAAGTGGAGATGATCACCAAAGGGCGTCACGATCCGTGCGTCGGCATCCGCGCCGTACCGATTGCTGAGGCGATGCTGGCGATCGTCCTGATGGATCACTTTATGCGTCAGCGCGCGCAGAATGGCGATGTGACGACGACAATTCCACGCTGGTAACCATGAAAAACACCGTTATCGCACTGCTCGCGCTGCTGGCCAGCGCCGGTAGCCTGGCCGCGACGCCGTGGCAGAAAATATCCCAGCCGATCGGCGGCAGTGCCCAGTCAATCGGCGCATTTTCCAATGGCTGTATCGTGGGCGCCGAGGCGCTCCCTCTGAGCGCCACCGGCTATCAGGTGATGCGTACCGATCAGCGTCGCTACTTCGGTCATCCGGATCTGGTTCAGTTTATTCAGCGCCTGAGTAATCAGGTGCACAATAAAGGAATGGGAACCGTGCTGATTGGCGACATGGGGATGCCGGCAGGCGGGCGCTTTAACGGCGGTCACGCCAGTCACCAGACGGGCCTGGATGTCGATATTTTCCTCCAGCTGCCGCAAACGCGCTGGACATCGTCTCAGCTGTTGAAGCCGCAGGCGCTGGATCTGGTCGCCAGCGACGGCAAGCACGTGGTGCCGTCGCTGTGGAGCCCGCAAATCAGCCAGTTGATCAAGCTGGCGGCGGAAGATAGCGAGGTCACCCGTATTTTCGTCAACCCGGCGATTAAACAGCAACTGTGCCTGGACGCGGGCAGCGACCGCCAGTGGCTGCGTAAAGTCCGTCCCTGGTTCCAGCATCGCGCTCATATGCACGTCCGACTGCGTTGCCCGGCGGGAAGTCTGGAGTGCGAGGATCAGGCGCCACCGCCGCCCGGCGATGGCTGCGGAGCGGAGCTGCAGAGCTGGTTCGAACCACCTAAACCCGGGTCTACCCCACCTGTGAAGAAGACGCCGCCGCCGTTGCCGCCTTCCTGTCAGGCGCTACTGGATGAGCATGTGCTGTAATGGATAGTTTTATCGAGTTGTTTGCCGTATCGCCGTTGGTGCTGGTGGTACTCTTCTTTGTCGCCATCCTGGCCGGTTTTATTGACTCACTGGCCGGAGGCGGGGGCTTATTGACTGTCCCTGCACTGATGGCGGCCGGCATGCCGCCAGCGCAGGCGCTGGCGACCAATAAGCTGCAGGCCTGCGGCGGGTCGCTATCGGCGACCCTCTATTTTGTCCGCCGTAAGGTGGTCAGCCTCGCCGATCAGAAGCTGAATATTCTGATGACCTTTATCGGCTCAACCGCTGGTGCGCTGCTGGTCCAGCACGTCCAGTCCGATATTCTTAAGCAGATCCTGCCGTTGCTGGTGATCGGCATCGGTCTCTATTTTCTGCTGATGCCGAAACTGGGCGAAGCGGACCGGCAGCGTCGGCTGTACGGTCTGCCGTTTGCGCTGGTTGCTGGCGGCAGCGTAGGATTCTACGACGGCTTTTTTGGCCCCGGCGCCGGTTCGTTTTATGCACTGGCTTTTGTCACCCTGGCCGGATTTAACCTGGCGAAGTCGACGGCCCATGCCAAGCTGCTGAACGCGACCTCAAACGTCGGCGGTCTGCTGCTGTTTATCATCGGCGGGAAGGTCATCTGGGCCACCGGCTTTGTGATGATGGCCGGCCAGTTTATTGGCGCTCGCGCCGGCTCCCGGCTGGTGCTGAGTAAAGGACAGTCGCTGATCCGGCCGATGATCGTTATCGTCTCGGCGGTGATGAGCGCGAAGCTTCTCTATGACAGCCACGGGGCTGAGATTTTGCAGTGGTTGGGAATTCATTAATGCAACAGCAACACCATTATCAGCAGCTGATTGACCTTTTCGACAGCTGCTTTGCCGAAGAATTTAATACTCGCCTGGTAAAAGGCGACGATGAGCCGATCTACCTTCCGGCCGATGACGACACGCCCTATCACCGTATCGTGTTTGCGCACGGGTTTTTTGCCAGCGCCCTGCACGAGATTTCTCACTGGTGTGTCGCCGGCAAAGCGCGCCGCGAACGAGTCGATTTTGGCTACTGGTACTGCCCGGATGGCCGCGATGCGATGACTCAAAGCCAGTTTGAGGACGTCGAGGTGAAACCGCAGGCCTATGAGTGGCTGTTCTGCGTGGCGGCGGGATTTCCGTTTAACGTCAGCTGTGACAATCTGGAAGGAGACGTTGAGCCCGATCGCATCGCCTTCCAGCGCCGGGTTCATGCTCGGGTAATGACTTTGCTTAAACAAGGGATCCCCGAACGTCCGGCGCGTTTTATTCGCGCATTGCAACATTATTATCAAACGCCGACATTGACGGCGGAACACTTTCCGTGGCCGGAAGACCTGCACTAAGGCCACACATTACATGACAAGAGGTAAGATGATGATCGCGGAGTTTGAATCACGCATTCTGGCGCTGATTGACAACATGGTAGACCACGCCAGTGATGATGAATTGTTTGCCGGCGGTTATCTGCGCGGCCACCTGACGCTGGCGGTGGCTGAGCTGGAAGGTGAGGGCGAGCATTCTGCTGAAGCGGTAAACAGTAAGGTCAGCCAGAGCCTGGAGAAGGCCATCAGCGCTGGCGAACTGTCGCCGCCGGACCAAATTCTGGTGCAGGGGATGTGGCATAACCTGTATCAACAGGCGAAAAATCAGGCCTGAGCCATATTGTAGCCCGGGTCAGGCGTCAGCCGTACCCGGGAAATTGCCTGCCCTCATGGTTTTATTTCACCGCTTTTCCCTTCAGCAGTTTTCTCACCCACAGCCGATTCGGATTCAGCGCCGCCAGAGTATCGCTATCCAGCGGCAGCGGTTCACCGCTCATCTGCGCCGCCAGCAGCTCAGCGCTTAACGGCGCGGTGCAAAGTCCGCGCGATCCGAGCGCCCCAAGCATAAACAGGTTGTGACAGACCGGCGCGCGACCGGCGTGATCCTGCTGTTCGTGGAGGCTGGCGTATTGCGTCAATGTTGCCTCATAGTCTGGCACGTTGCCGACCATTGGCAGGTGATCGCGGGTGGCGCAGCGCACGCCGCAGCGGGCAGCATTGGCGCTGATATCCACGTCCAGCGTCCACTCCGCGTTCGGGAAACAGTCGATCAGCCGTTGCCGGTTGTGCTGCTGATCTTCCTCGCTGAAGGTGGTGTCGGTCTTCCCGCGATGGTAGCTGGCGCCAATACAGTGCTGCTGATTTTGCGGATTATGCGGCGTCAGGTAGCCATCGTAGCACAGCACCTGGCGCAGGGCGGAAAGCCGCGGGGTGGTAGGTATATGACTGACCTGGCCGCCAACAGGGTAGACCGGCAGCTGCGCGGTTTGCGCAAAATCCGCGATGCTGTGGCCGTTCGCCAGCACCACCGCCTGATGATTGCGCTGCTGATTGAGCAGCCAGCCATCGCCCACCGCGCTGAGCGTTTCAACGTGATAACCATAGTGCACGTGCAGTCCGCGAGTTGCCGCCAGCGCCAGCAATTCGGCGGTGAGCTGCTGCGGGCACAGCCAGCCGCCGGCCGGATAAGTGATGCCGCCGCAGCCGGTATCGACGCCGGTCAACCCGACAACCTGTTCCGCCGTCACCGCGCAGGCGATGTCCGGGGGTAAATTCAGCGCCAGCATCTGGGCGATTTTGTGCGCGCTTTTTTCATCCCAGCCGAGCTGGGTGACACCGCACCATTGATGATCGAACATCACCGGCAGCGCGTCATACATTCGGCGGGCGAAGGTAAAGGCTGCCGGGAAAAAGCGCGCCAGCGCCGGATCGTGCTGGCTTAACAGCGGATACAGCGCACCCTGGCGATTGCCGGAGGCGCCCTGCGCCGGGGCGTCGTCGGCGCAGTAGAGGGTCACCTGCCAGCCGCGGCGCAGCAGCGCGAGGGAGAGCAGGGCGCTGGCGATCCCGCCGCCGATGATGGCTACCTCGCGGGCATCGCTGCTACTGCGAGCGAACCAGGGGACGCGCGCAGGAAAGCTCAGCGTTTGCGCCATCTCGCCGGTCAGCATCTCCCGCTTGCGGCCGAAGCCTTTGCTTTTACGCATGGTAAAGCCGGCCTCCTGCAGGCCGCGGCGGACAAACCCTGCGGAGGTAAAGGTGGCCAGTGTCCCGCCGGGCCGCGCCAGACGTGCCATGGCATTGAACAGATCCTGGGTCCACATGTCGGGATTTTTGGCCGGGGCAAAGCCGTCAAGAAACCAGGCGTCCACCTGCTGGTTCAGCGAATCATCCAGCTCCCTGGTCAGCTCATTGATATCGCCAAACCACAAATCGAGCGTCACCCGCCCGCCGTCGAGCAGCAGACGATGGCATCCGCCGAAGGCCGACGGCCATTGCGCCTGCAGCTGGTGCGCCCACGGAGCCAGCTCTGGCCAGCGCTGGTGCGCCAGGCGGAGATCCTCAGCCTTCAGCGGATATTTTTCAAAACTGATGAAATGTAACCTTTGCAGGGTAACGTCCGGGTTATCACGAACAAAAACGTCAAACGCCTGCCACAGGGTGAGGAAATTGAGCCCGGTACCGAAGCCGCTCTCCGCGACGATCATCAGCGGGCGAGGGTGGCTGGCGAAACGCTCCGGCAGGCGATTTCCACCGAGAAAAACGTAGCGAGTCTCTTCCAGACCGTTGTCATTGGAAAAGTAAACATCGTCGAAATCTCGGGAAACAGGTGTACCCTCAGCGTTGAATTCCAGGTTGGCGGGTTGTATGGCGTTTTGTTTCACGTAAGTTACTCGAATCACAAGGCGTAGCACGATCTTAACGATGTGTGCCTGAGGGCGCAAATTTATACACAAAATGTCTGATCGGACTTGTTCGGCGTACAAGTGTACGCTATTGTGCGACACGAAACTTAAAATAGTGCGACTTACAGAGGTATTTAATGAAACGTGCAGTGATTACTGGCTTGGGCATCGTTTCCAGCATCGGTAATAACCAGCAGGAAGTCCTGGCATCTCTGCGTGAAGGACGTTCAGGGATCACTTTCTCTCAGGAGCTTAAAGATTCAGGGATGCGCAGCCACGTATGGGGCAACGTCAAACTGGATACCACTGGCCTCATTGACCGCAAAGTAGTGCGCTTTATGAGCGACGCTTCTATCTATGCTTACCTGTCCATGGAACAGGCCGTTGCCGACGCAGGTCTGGCGCCGGAAGCATACCAGAGCAACCCGCGTGTTGGCCTGATCGCAGGCTCCGGCGGCGGCTCCCCGAAATTCCAGGTCTTCGGCGCTGATGCCATGCGTAGCCCGCGTGGTCTGAAAGCCGTGGGCCCGTATGTAGTCACGAAAGCGATGGCTTCCGGCGTTTCCGCCTGCCTCGCTACGCCGTTCAAAATCCACGGCGTTAACTACTCCATCAGCTCGGCCTGCGCCACTTCCGCTCATTGTATTGGTAACGCGGTAGAGCAGATCCAGCTGGGCAAACAGGACATCGTCTTTGCCGGCGGCGGCGAAGAGCTGTGCTGGGAAATGGCCTGCGAGTTCGACGCCATGGGCGCACTGTCCACCAAATACAACGACACCCCGGAAAAAGCGTCCCGTACTTATGATGCGAACCGTGATGGCTTCGTTATCGCCGGCGGCGGCGGTATGGTCGTGGTGGAAGAACTGGAACACGCCCTGGCGCGTGGCGCGCACATCTATGCCGAAATCGTCGGCTACGGCGCAACCTCCGATGGCGCGGACATGGTCGCCCCGTCTGGTGAAGGCGCAGTGCGCTGCATGCAGATGGCGATGCACGGTGTTGATACGCCGATCGATTACCTGAACTCCCACGGTACGTCTACTCCGGTCGGCGACGTGAAAGAGCTGGGCGCCATCCGCGAAGTGTTCGGCGACAACAGCCCGGCTATCTCGGCAACCAAAGCGATGACCGGCCACTCGCTGGGCGCGGCGGGCGTACAGGAAGCCATCTACTCCCTGCTGATGCTGGAGCACGGCTTTATCGCGCCGAGCATTAACGTCGAAGAGCTGGACGAGCAGGCTGCCGGCCTGAACATCGTCACCAAACCGACTGACGCTAAGCTGACCACCGTGATGTCCAACAGCTTCGGCTTCGGCGGCACCAACGCCACGCTGGTGATGCGTAAATACAACGCCTAATCAGCATGCGAAGTGCAGAGGGGAGCCACCGGCTCCCCTTTTTCGTTATCTTGACAGGGTAAGGGCCAGCAGGCACACTGCTGGCGGATCCATTAGTCTCTCCACTAATGCGTAAGCGTTTAACGTCAACCAACGCGCCTTAACCCTGATAATCAGGTGGAGGGGGCGTGTCGCTTTGCTCGCCTTACTCTGCGAATCTGGAGTAATGCATGTCCGCAGTTACTGAAACAACATCCCATTCTTCGGCGAATTTTTCGCTTTTCCGTATTACGTTTGCCGTCTTTTTGACCTATATGACTGTTGGTTTGCCGCTGCCGGTGATCCCGCTCTTTGTCCATCAGGAGCTGGGATTTGGCAACACCGTGGTTGGCGTGGCGGTAGGGATCCAGTTCCTCGCCACCGTTCTGACCCGCGGCTACGCCGGGCGCCTGGCAGACCAGTACGGCGCTAAACGCTCCGTCCTGCAAGGGATGCTGGCCTGCGCCCTGGCGGGCGCGGCATGGCTGGCCGCTGCGCTGTTGCCGTTGCCGGTGCTCGCCAGGCTTGGCCTGCTGCTGCTGGGCCGCCTGATCCTCGGGTTTGGCGAAAGCCAGCTGCTGACCGGTAACCTGAGCTGGGGGATGGGGCTGGTGGGGCCGGCCCGCTCCGGCAAAGTGATGTCATGGAATGGCATGGCGATGTACGGTTCGCTGGCGGTGGGCGCCCCGCTGGGATTATTGATCTATAGCCATTTCGGCGTGGCGGTGCTGGCCTGCGTCACCATGGGATTACCGCTCGTTGCCTGGCTTATTAACGGTACCGTGCGCAAAGTGGCGGCTCACGGTGGCGAGCGGCCTTCATTATGGAGCGTCATCGGCATGATCTGGCGGCCAGGCATTGGCCTGGGCCTGCAGGGCGTTGGTTTTGCGGTGATCGGCACCTTCGTTTCCCTCTATTTCGCCAGCCATAGCTGGCCGATGGCCGGCTTTACCCTGACGGCGTTTGGCGGCGCCTTCGTCGTGATGCGTATTCTGTTTGGCTGGATGCCGGACCGGTTTGGCGGCGTCAGGGTGGCGATGGTTTCGCTGATGATAGAGGCGGTTGGTCTGACCCTGCTGGGGCTGGCGCCGAATGCCTGGCTGGCGCTGGCCGGTGCGGCGCTAACCGGATGCGGTTGCTCACTGATTTTCCCGTCGCTCGGCGTGGAGGTGGTGAAGCGCGTCCCGGCGCAGGTGCGCGGCACCGCGCTCGGCGGCTATGCGGCCTTTCAGGACATCTCCTATGGCCTGACCGGGCCGCTGACCGGCCTGCTGGCGACCTCGCTGGGCTACTCGTCGGTGTTCCTTGCCGGCGCCCTCTGCGCGGCGCTGGGGATCCTCGTCACCCTCGTCTCTTTTCGCCGCTAGGGTTAAGTTATTGTCCGGTCTTGCTTGCGGGCAGACCGGACGCCGTCTGTCGCGGCAGATAATACTTCACCTGGAATTCAAACATATTGGTATACAGAATGGAATAATCGATAGGCTGGTGGTGTTCATCAATCGCCTGCGTCTGCATGCGGATAATCGGATCTTTAGCGCTGATATGCAGGAGGGTTGCCAGCTCAGGCGTTGGGAGCACCGGCACTATTGATTCGTAACATCCATTTATTCTTACCCCACATTCGTTTTCTATATATGAAAACTTCGATTTCTTCATATGCGCGATGGTCAGATCGGGAAAACGGGTCGCGGAGAGCCAGGTTTCTTCTAATTGCATGGCAATATTATCGATAAAACGTAATCTCTTAGCATAATATACCGCTTCGCCATGCTGCAATTGCAGTCCACGGGCAATTTCCTCCGACGCTGGCTGTAACTCGAATTTGAGGATCTGGCTGGAGGGCGTTTTCCCCTGATTACGGGCAATTTCGGTAAAACTGTCTAAGTGTGTCACCGACGCCTGGAAATGCTTATTTCTAATCCATGTCCCTGAGCCATGTCGGCGTTCGATTAAACCATCTTCTTCCAGGGTTTTCAGCGCCTTACGTAACGTATTGCGCGAAACATCATAAAGTTCTGCCAACTCTTTTTCGGCCGGCAGAAGATCGCCAATGTTGTAGAACGGGCTATTAATTTTGTTTTTAAGCAAATTGACGATATTTTTGTAAACCACTTTTGAACCTCCACAATCCCTTTGGAAACATGGGCTTGCTAACGTATGTTGTTAAATACAGGGCAAGACGTTCATTTTTTGCTTTGCTTCTGCACCACTTTGGTATGGCTAACTGTGATCAAAACCGCGGTTAAGAAAATTAACAATTATTAAAGTGCTCGTCAATTGAGGTCATAAATAAAACAGGAAGGGGTAATGCAAAATATATTATTAGTGTGTGCGGCGGGAATGTCGACCAGTATGCTGGTGAAACGCATGCTGGAGCAGGCTGAAAATATTAAGGCTCAGGTTAATATCAATGCGCTGGCCATTTCTGAAGCTAAAGAAAAAATTAAGAACAATGAAGTAGATGTCGTCCTTTTGGGACCACAGGTCCGCTTTCAAAAAAAGGAAATAGAAGAGGTGGCTCAGGGAAAAATACCCGTGGCGGTGATTGATATGAAATATTATGGGCAAATGGACGGTAAAGCTGTTCTGGAAAGTGCGCTGGCATTATTGGCAAACCAATAGTTTTCTCATTTATCCCCGTTATCGTGTGGGTACTTTCGTTGCTGCCCTGGGCTGCTGCGGCTAAAAAACACGATGACGTTAATAAATTATTATGAATAAGGGTTCGTCATGAGTTTCATGGATACCTTTGAGCGCGGCATGGAAAAAATCCTCGTGCCTGTCGCGATTAAGTTAAATTCTCAGATCCACGTTTCAGCGATTCGCGATGCGTTTATTCTTTCGTTTCCCATCGTCATGGCCAGTTCGCTGATTATTCTTATCAACTTTGCTATTTTGTCGCCTGACGGATTTATCGCCAGTATTCTGCATTTAGGGGCGATATTCCCCCACCTCGCGGAGGCGCAGCAGATTTTCACCCCGGTAATGAACGGTTCGGTCAATATTATGGCGATATTGATCACCTTTCTGGTGGCGCGCAATATGGCGATCAGCTATCAGCAGGACGATCTCCTGTGCGGCCTGACGGCGATCGGCGCCTTTTTTGTGGTGTACACGCCTTATACCATCATTGATGGCCAGGCCTATCTGGCGACCAAATATCTTGGCCCGCAGGGGTTGTTTGTGGCGATTATCGTCGCGCTGATTTCCAGCGAACTCTTTTGCCGCCTGGCGCGCAACCCAAGGGTGACCATCACGATGCCGGCTGCGGTGCCGCCGGCGGTGGCGCGTTCCTTTAAGGTGTTGTTGCCGATCTTCTTCGTGATGATCTTCTTTTCGATCCTCAACTATTTGTTGACGCGTATTTCGCCTAACGGCCTTAACGATCTGATCTATACCCTTATTCAGGCGCCGCTGAAGGATATGGGGACCAACATCGTGACGGTTCTGGTGCTGGGGCTGGTAGCGAATTTCCTGTGGGTGCTGGGGATCCATGGTCCGAACACCGTGGCCGCCATCCGCGAGACCATCTTCTCGGAAGCCAACCTCGAAAACCTCTCCTATGCCGCCTCGCATGGCAGCACCTGGGGGGCACCGTACCCCATTACCTGGACTGGCATCAACGATGCGTTTGCCAACTGCGGCGGGTCGGGTATGACGCTGGGCCTGTTACTGGCCATCTTTATTGCCTCACGGCGCAAAGATTATCGTGACCTGGCAAAAATGGCCTTCGTGCCGGGCCTGTTTAACATCAATGAACCGGTGATGTTTGGCCTGCCGATTGTGCTTAACCCTATCCTGGTGATCCCGTTTATTCTGGTGCCGTTTGTGAATTCATTGATCGGTTATTTCTTTATTAGCATGGAGTTTATTCCGCCGATTGCTTACGCCGTACCCTGGACCACGCCCGGGCCGCTTATCGCCTTCTTTGGCACCGGCGGCAACTGGCTGGCGCTATTTGTCGGCATTCTGTGCCTCGCGGTTTCAACACTCATTTACTTACCGTTTGTGATTGCCGCTAACAAGGTCAATACCGCGGCGGCGACCGACCAGGAGGATGGCGATGTTTGCAGATGAAAGTACGGTCATGGAGTTGCTGATTTATGCTGGTCAGGCGCGATCAGACGCCATGGAGGCGATTGCCGCCTCCCGGCAGCGGGAATGGGGGCGGGCAGCGGATTTGATGGCCAGCTCGGAAGCGGCCTGTCGGGCTGCGCATCAGATCCAAACGGCGTTGATAGGTCAGGACGAAGGCTGCGGAAAAATCACCGTTAACCTTATTCTGGTGCACGCCCAGGATCACTTAATGACCGCGATGCTGTGCCAGGATTTAGCCAAAGAAATTATTGCCCTGCGCCAGGAGCGCTCTGCCTGATTTACCCGCCTTCAGCCGTTCTGGCTGAAGGCCAATTATAACAATATGTAAAGGTACCCTATGTATTCAAGTCAATTGAAGGTGAGCTTATTGTCTTTATCGGTACTGCTGGCTATTTCGACAAGTGATGTGATGGCGGCTAAATTAACCATTGAACAGCGTCTGGAATTACTGGAGTCTGAACTTTCGGCGAATAAAAAAGAGCTACAAAAAACGCAATCACAATTATCGACCTATAAAGGTAAGGTGGCCGAATTACAAAAAAGTATTAAGGAGAATGAAAAACGTCATGTCACGACGGGTTATCCAACAGCAACGTCGCCGGTGGCGGAAAATATAGCCAATGAAAATAATGAACTGAGTAAAAAAGCGGCCCCGGTGCAGGTGAAAGCCACTCAGCAGGTGGCGGTTATTGATACCGAAGGCCAGAAGCCGAAACTGGAAAGCGTCACCCTGAAGGACATCAGTAAATTTGTTAAAGATGATATTGGCTTTAGCTACCAGGGGGCTTTGTTGAATAAATCGAACTTTTGCT
>NZ_KV789851.1:0-1025 GCF_001807705.1 Klebsiella sp. HMSC25G12
GCTGCCATCACTACCGTTCTGGCTAAAACCTACGGTGGTTCTGCTCGTGCATTCGACCAGATCGATAACGCACCGGAAGAAAAAGCTCGTGGTATCACCATCAACACCTCTCACGTTGAATATGACACCCCGACTCGCCACTACGCGCACGTAGACTGCCCGGGCCACGCCGACTATGTTAAAAACATGATCACCGGTGCTGCGCAGATGGACGGCGCGATCCTGGTTGTTGCTGCGACTGACGGCCCGATGCCGCAGACTCGTGAGCACATCCTGCTGGGTCGTCAGGTAGGCGTTCCGTACATCATCGTGTTCCTGAACAAATGCGACATGGTTGATGACGAAGAGCTGCTGGAACTGGTTGAGATGGAAGTTCGTGAACTGCTGTCTCAGTACGATTTCCCGGGCGACGACACTCCGATCGTTCGTGGTTCTGCTCTGAAAGCGCTGGAAGGCGACGCAGAGTGGGAAGCGAAAATCATCGAACTGGCTGGCCACCTGGATACCTATATCCCGGAACCAGAGCGTGCGATTGACAAGCCGTTCCTGCTGCCGATCGAAGACGTATTCTCCATCTCCGGTCGTGGTACCGTTGTTACCGGTCGTGTAGAGCGCGGTATCATCAAAGTCGGTGAAGAAGTTGAAATCGTTGGTATCAAAGACACCGCGAAAACCACCTGTACTGGCGTTGAAATGTTCCGCAAACTGCTGGACGAAGGCCGTGCTGGTGAGAACGTTGGTGTTCTGCTGCGTGGTATCAAACGTGAAGAAATCGAACGTGGTCAGGTACTGGCTAAGCCGGGCAGCATCAAGCCGCACACCAAGTTCGAATCTGAAGTGTACATCCTGTCCAAAGACGAAGGCGGCCGTCATACTCCGTTCTTCAAAGGCTACCGTCCGCAGTTCTACTTCCGTACTACTGACGTGACTGGCACCATCGAACTGCCGGAAGGCGTAGAGATGGTTATGCCGGGCGACAACATCAAAATGGTTGTTACCCTGATCCACCCGATCGCGATGGACGA
>NZ_KV789852.1:0-2791 GCF_001807705.1 Klebsiella sp. HMSC25G12
CAGTGTGAAAGGCCCCCACCCATTTAACCCAGTATTTCGCGTTGCAAAAAGGCGTCAAGACCCGAAATCCCCGGGAGCTTACATCAGTAAGTGACCGGGGTTGAGGGCCGCAGACAACGCATTTGCAGCGTGAAAGGCGCCGGTTAAATTATTTGGCGTCGGTCGCCGTACCGTTAGCATGCCAGGTAAAGACACCGAACTCGAAGCCTTTCAGGTCGCCTTTCTGATCCCACGACAGCGGGCCCATCACAGTGTCTACCGTCGCGCCTTTCAGGTATTTAGCGATTTCCGCCGGATCGTCAGACTGATTCAGGCCCGCCTGCAGCGACTGCAGCGCCGCGTAGGTGGTCCACACGAAGGCGCCGCTCGGATCCTGTTTCTTCGCCTTGATCGCATCCACGATCGGTTTGTTCGCCGGCACCTGGTCGTAGTTCTTCGGCTTGGTCACCAGCAGGCCTTCCGCCGACTCGCCGGCGATGTTAGACAGGGAGACGTTCGCTACGCCTTCCGGGCCCATAAACTGGGTTTTCAGACCGGCAGCACGGGCCTGACGCAGGATCTGGCCCATTTCCGGGTGGTAGCCACCGTAGTAAACGAAATCGATATTCTCTTTCTTCAGGCGCGCCACCAGGGTGGAGAAATCTTTCTCACCGGCGGTGATGCCGTCGAAGAAGACCACGTTCGCCCCGCCTTTTTTCAGGCCATCCTGCACCGCACGGGCCAAACCTTCACCGTACTGCTGTTTATCATGTACCACAGCGATACGCTGCGGCTTCACTTTGTCGAGAATGTATTTCGCTGCGGTGGGTCCCTGATCGGAGTCCAGGCCGGTGGTGCGCAGGATCAGCTTATAGCCGCGCGCGGTCAGCTCCGGGGCAGTCGCTGCCGGCGTGATCATCAGAATGCCTTCGTCTTCATAGATGTCAGACGCCGGCTGAGTGGAAGAGGAGCACAGATGGCCAATAACGTACTTGATGCCGTCGTTGACCACTTTGTTGGCGACCGCTACCGCCTGTTTCGGGTCGCAAGCGTCATCATATTTGACGATCTGCAGCTTATTGCCCTTGATGCCGCCCTTAGCGTTGATATCCGCTACCGCCTGCTCGGCACCGGTAAACTCCTGGTCGCCGTACTGAGCCACCGGGCCGGACATCGCCCCGACGACCGCGATTTTGATGTCTTCCGCCAGCGCCGCGCTGCTCATAACTAAGGCAATACATCCTGCCAGTAACGCTTTACCCTTCATATTCATCCTGAGGCTCCCCATTATTATGGTTTTTGCATTTGTTGTGATGTTGTTTGTTAGCGCATTATTTTGTTTATATCGATAGGAAAAGCATATGATAGCTAATCCACCGGGGGCTGCTCGCGCTTTTGCAGCACACTATGCTAAACATACCGTCATTCTGAGGAATTTGAAACGACTAAATTGCGGGCTATCTAACAGATAAGTGACAAATAAAAAAACCGCGCCAGCATGAACCGGACGCGGTGCAAAACAGGCCCTGATTACCAGCCAGCGGGCAGGTAGCCTACCGCGGACGCTATCGCGTAGACGGCGCTGCAAAGATACAACAACACAATGAAGCATTGGATAAGCGGATGGGTCATCCAGGCCGGACAGGTCCAGCCTGGGGTCAGGTCGCCACGCTGGCGGGCGCCCTTCAGCATCAGGATCGGCATAATTGATAAAATGACGCCGCTGAACACTCCGGCAAAATAGAGCGCGTTGACGAAAGAGACCATGCCGCTATAGGCCAGCACGAACGGCGGGATCGCCACCACCAACAGCACCATCAGGCGCCGGGCGGGCTGTTCGTCATTCCCCAGGCGGAACTGATCGAAGATATTGGTCAGAAAGCTGCCGCCCAGCCCCCAGTAAGAGGTCAGCATGGCGCACAGCGCAAACAGGTTGGCCGAGAAGAACGCCCATTCGCCAAGCGCCCGGCCCCAGGAGATGGTGGCCACATCCGAGATATTGTCCAGGCCATTAAGCGAGATAACCGATAGCGGCACCAGCGCCAGCAGGGCAAAGGTCAAAGCCATACCGACCATAATGGCCCTGGGCAATTTTTCCGGTTTGTCGGCGAAGCCCCGCGCCATCTCCGGCACGATATACTGTGCCGAGAAGCAGAATGCCACGACATTGAAGACCGGAACCATATACAGCCAGTTGCCGTCGAGCAGATAGCCCACGCGGGTGGTCTCTTTCAACAGCGTGGCGATCACCAGCACCGAGATCATCACCACCATACCGATGCTGATAAATTTCTCGCCGCGGCCAATCGCCTTCAGGCCAAGGTAGAGCACCCCTGCCGCCGGGACGAAAAACAGCACGCTGCCCAGCGCCGGCGAGATGCCAAACAACGAGTGCAGCAGCTTGCCGCTGCCGGTCATATAAGCCGTCAATGCGCCGACGCTGTTAACGCAAACGGAGAGGAACATCATCAGCGCGCCAAAACCGCCGACGTAGCGCTTCGATAAACCGCTGAGCTGCAGATGTTTACGGGTGCGGAGCGTGGATTCCGCGACATAGAGCATAGTCACCGTCGTCAGGCTGCCCACCAGCACCAGCCAGAACAGCAGCGGTAAGAAGCCCGCTTTGCTCGACGCATAGGCGATAGAGAGGACACCCGCACCGATATTGGTACCGACAATCATCGATACCCCTTCGATGAAGCTCAGAGATTTTGTAGGGACAGCCGTACGTTCCCGGCCGGTGAGGACGGGAGAAAAGGTGGAGTTTTCAGACATAATACTTAATGAGATGGTCACTCCCTCCTTCCCGGTA
>NZ_KV789853.1:0-1391 GCF_001807705.1 Klebsiella sp. HMSC25G12
TCATGTACAGGATCTTTAGCTACAACCAATTGAAATAGATAGAAAAAAGGCTTCGTTTGTGATCTGATTTAATCGAAAAAAAAAACCGACACGCCCGAAGCCATGACTATTATCAATGCAACCCAGTACCTCAAGCAACTTCTTAGCTCTTCTGAACTCAACCGGATCGGTAAATTTACCGGTTTTTGTCAGCGACTCCGGGATATCCAGCCTGCGAGACTACTCCCGGCTCTGCTCTCAGGGCTTGGTTGCGACAAGGTGGATGGTATTGCTGGTTTGCATCGCCATTTCAATGCGTTGCAGCTCCATGATACTGACCAAATAGCGTATAAACCCTTTCACAACCAGTTACGCAAGCAGGGTTTTCCCTTGTTCATGCGCGCACTGGTTGAACGAGCCATCGCCTTACGCCTCAAGGAGTGTCTACCGGACGCCCACGGACTGGCAGGCTTTGAGCAGGTACTGCTGCAGGACGGGTCGTCATTCGCGTTACATCCGCAATTGGCAGAACATTTCCCGGGCCGATTCAATAAGCACAGCCCCGCTGCGGTAGAGTGTCATATGACCATGTCCTTGCTGGACCAGTCGCCGATATCGATGAGTATCACGGCGGATACCGAATCGGAGCGCAAGCATCTTCCGGCCGCAAATTCGTTAAATAACAAACTGTTATTGGCGGATGCCGGTTACATCAGCCGCGAGTACTTTGCTGATGTGACCAAAGCCAAAGGAAGCTATCTGGTCAGAGGGAGTCAAAATCTCAATCCCAAAGTACAGGCAGCTTACCGACAGGACGGCAGGGAAATGCCCAAGTTACTCGGAAAAAAGCTCAAGGATATCGATCGGAGAAGCTGCAGAGCCGAGGTTCTGGATCTGGATGTGAGTTCGGGAAAGTATAAATATCGACTCATAAGACGTTGGTTTGCAGAGGAAAAACGGTTCTGTATATGGATGACCAATCTTCCGCGTGAGCGATGGCCAGCCGAGAAGGTGATGGCATTGTATCGTTGCCGTTGGCAGATCGAACTGTTGTTCAAAGAGCTGAAATCACATAACCGGTTGAAGGCGTTCGCGACACGACAAAAAGCGATAGCGGAAGGCTTGATCTGGGCTAGTTTGCTGGCCTTGCTGGTCAAACGTCGGCTGGCGCTGACGCTGATTGGCAGCGCGGAGTTATCGATGCTGAAGATTGCCAAAAACAGCGCGCTTTGGTTAATGCCGATATTGGCGAGCATCATCCATGGTGCGTGGCAGGAAATAACAGAGAAGTTGGAGTGGGCAATGGTGTATTTATCCAAAAACGGCAAAAAGAGTAGGCAGAGAAAATCCAAGCAAAACAACACGTTAGACGGTATTATTAATTCGCTTGCCGCTTAAGGTTCTGTACATGA
>NZ_KV789854.1:0-36114 GCF_001807705.1 Klebsiella sp. HMSC25G12
AATTGGTTGTAGCTAAAGATCCTGTACATGAAAGATGGCTAATTATTCGTGACTTAAACCGGGAATGTTATGCCTGATTTTACTGCTTCGCCGCTGGTGGACGCGCTGGAAGAGAATCTGTTCAGCCTGCTGGAAAAACTGGCCGCGGAGGTCAACACCGAAGCGCTACCGCTGATCGATCTTTCCAGCGGCAGTCCGGATCAACCCACCCCGCCGGAAGTGATTGACTCGCTGCAGAGCGCCATTCATCGTCGTGAAAACCATGGCTACCCGTCGTTCTGGGGCAAACCACAGGTCCGCGAGGCGATCGCCCAGTTCTACCGCCGGCAGTATGATGTGGAACTCGATCCGCACAGCGAAGTCGCCGTGTTTCAGGGTTCGCATATCGGCATTGGCGGCATCCCGCGGGCGCTGCTCAGCCCCGGTCAATATCTGATCTCCACCGATCCCTGCTATCCAATTTACCGCTCAGCGGCGCTGCAGTCCCAGGCAACGTTTTATGGCCTGCCGCTCAGGGCGGAGAACCATTTCCTGCCGGATTTTAACGACCTCCCCCGGGAGGTGGCTGACAAGGCCGGGCTGGTGGTGCTTAACTACCCGCATAATCCAACCGGCGCCCTCGCCACGCCGGCGCTGTTCGCCAGCGCTCTGCAATTTGCCCGTCGTCACCAGGTGCCGATCCTCCATGATTTTGCCTATGCGGCCATCGGCAGCGCGGCCAGCGATGCGCCGCTGAGCCTCTTCTCCCAGCCCAACGCGAAAGCATGGGGAGTGGAAACCTATACTTTTTCCAAGACCTTTAATATGGCCGGCTGGCGCTTCGGCTTCGCGGTCGGCAACGCCTCGATTATCCGGGCGTTTAAAAAGCTGCACACCCATAGCTACAGCACGGTGTTTGGCGCGATTCAGGATGCGGCGATCGCTGCGCTCAACCTGCCAGCTGAGCGGATTGCGCAGTTGACGGCGGTCTATCATCAACGTCGGGAGTGGGTTCTGCGTCGACTGGCTGCGCTGCGCTGGCCGGCGCGTGCCGCACAAGGCACTTTCTTCCTCTGGCTCGGCGTGCCGCCCGGCTACCGTTCGCAGGAGTTTGCCCGCCTGCTGCTGCAGGAAGCGCATATTCTGGTGGCGCCGGGCACTGGTTTTGGTGAAGGGGGTGAAGGGTTCATTCGCATCAGCCTCACGGCAGGCGACGACGCGCTGAGCAACGCGCTGGACCGTCTCGCCCGGCTGGCGCTGTTTTAGTCCGCCGCCGGGAGAAGTGAAAACACGTAACCCTGGCCGCCGGGGGTTACTCCGCTGAGGAGTCCATCACCGACAGCACAATTTTGCCCTGCAGACGACCTTGCACCGCTCGCTCGTGCGCCATCTGCGCCTGCGCAAGGGGGAAAACGCTGTCAATCGCCACCCGGATGACCCCGGCGTCCAGCAGGTCGGCAAGCCGGGCGAGCTGCGCGCCGCTGGAGCGTACCTGGGTAGTGGAGACCGTCACTCCGCGCTGTCGCGCCTCTTCCGCCCCGGCAAAACCGAGCGGAAAGACCGGGTACAGCGCGCCGCCGGGCCGCAGGGTACGCAGAAAACGGCCGCTGGCCGGCCCGCCCGGCGCATCGATGACCAGATCCAGGTCACGCACCGCCTCCTCAACCGCAGTGGTCGTATAGTCGATAACGGCATCGGCGCCGAGCTGACGTAAAAAGGCTTCATGGCGGCCCGCGGCGACGGCAATCACCTCGGCGCCCTGCCACTTCGCCAGCTGTACGGCGAAATGACCAACGCCGCCCGCCGCACCGTTGACCAGGACGCGTTTACCCGCCAGCGGCACCGGCCGATGCGGCCCCGGCTGCAGCGGATTCGCCACCTCATGCCCGGGATCGATCATGAACTGCCAGGCGGTGAGGAGCGACATCGGCACCGCGGCGGCCTGCTGATGGCTCAGGGTTAGGGGTTTGCGGGCCAGGTCGCTGACCGGCACGCTAACGTACTCGGCGTAAGCGCGGCTGCCCCCTGCCGCCCCTTCGGGAAAACGCGCCATGGCGTACACTTCGTCGCCGACCGCCACCTCCCGGACGTCATCCGCCCGCGCCACCACCACCCCGGAGAGATCGGTCCCGAGGATCAAGGGAAAGCGGACCTCGGGCCGCCATTCCGGGGGCAGCTGTTGATAGCCATCGCGCAGATAGCTGTCCGGTGGGTTCACGCCCACCGCGTGCACCTGCACCAGCACCTCGCCAGCCTGCAACACCGGCAGTGGCGCATCGTCATAGCTCAGGACTTCCGGCCCGCCAAAGGCGTGCTGTTGAACAGCCTTCATCATCTGCGTCGACATCGCTTTCTCCTCATATGGAAATGCGTTATATTTAACGGAGCACTGTTCCGAATATATGGAGCAGTGCTCCGATTGTCAAGGAACGCCAATGAGAGCTGATGCCAGAAAAAATTATGATCTGTTGATCGACGTGGCCCGGGAAGTGTTTGTGGAGCAAGGCGCCGAGGCCTCGCTGCGCGATATCGCCCGCCGGGCGGGCGTCGGAATGGGAACCCTCTACCGCCACTTTCCCAACCGCGACAGCCTGCTGGAAGCCCTGCTCCGCAGCCGCTTTGCGGCGCTAACCGCCCGGGCTGAGTCGCTTCTGCTCGTCGCCGATCCTGCCGCGGCGCTGCTGGAGTGGCTGGCCGAGAGCGTGGCGTTTACCCATCAGCATCGCGGGATCATCGCCCCGCTGATGAGCGCCATCGACGATCCTGAGTCCGCCCTGCACAGCGCCTGCGTTGCCCTGCGCGCCGCCGGTACGTCGCTGCTGACCCGCGCGCAGCAGGCCGGGCAGGCACGGCCAGATCTCAGCGGAGACGAACTGTTCGATCTGATTGCCGCGCTTGCCTGGCTACGGGAGCAGCCCTCCCATGCCCCGCGCGCAGAGCGGATTTTAGCGGTGCTGGCCGACGCGATCCTGACTGCCGCCTAGCGGCGGCCAGCCACCGACGAGACAGCACGCCTCGAGAGTGACCGGTACGCCAGCCTTTAACGATCAAACGCCCAGCGGGCCCCGCTGGTCAGCGCCCGCTCGAAGGCGGGACGGCCGGGGCCTGCCAGCCAGCCGGCGAAGGTGTGCAGCTGCGGGTGCAGCTGGCGCAGGGCGTTGAGGTCGGCGTGCCCGGCCAGCCGCCCGTCGTCCACCAGCCCGGTCAGCTTGTGCAGAAAAGGACTGGCAGCCAGCACCTCATCGGAAAATCGAGAATAGGGGATCGGCCGTTCCGCCGCCGCGGAGAATAACCCCTCCAGCTGACGGCCGGTCACGCTGTCGCTGGCGATCTCAAACGTCTTGCCGGCAAAACGCGCTGGCGCGGCAAAAACCGCCGCGACAAGATGGCCGATATCCTCCACCGCCAGCACCTGCATCCTCCCCTCCGGCAGCATAAAAAAGTGAAAATGACCTTCATCAAGGCCAAAACCGGGCATCACCAGCAGCTCCATAAAGGTGGCGGGACGCACGATGGTCGCCGCCAGCGGCAGGCGGCGGATATGCCGTTCAATTTCCGCTTTGGTGTCATAATGCGCTACGCCGGTGGGCGTCTCCCCCGCCGCGCTGCCGGAGCTGTACACCAGATGCTTCACCCCGCACTCGACGGCGAGATCGGCGATGGTTATCCCGTAGCGTACCTCCTGCTCATCGGTCACCGTCCCTCCCGGCGAACTGGGCTGGACGCTGAAGACGCCGTCGACCCCGGCCATTGCCGATCGCATTGCCGCCCGGTCTTCAAAGGTACCCACCACCAGCTCGGCTCCCCGTGCCGCCAGCGCGACGGCCCCGGCGGAGAAAGGCTCCCTGACCAGCGCCCGAACCCGCCAGCCGCGGTGCAGCAGCGCCCGCGCCACCGAGCCGCCCTGCTGACCGGTCGCGCCAAAAACCAACACGCTTTGCGCATTATTCATCACTGTTTCCCCTTATCTGCAACTTGTTGCCCGGCCTCTCGCCAGCGATAGTCACCTTGCTTATCCTCCTCCAGCCAGCCGCAGGAAGGCCCGGCAAAATGCCCGGTGAACCATTGAGCATGATGGCTTGCCCCCCACGCCATCATCTCCCGTCGGGAGGCTTCCGCCTGCCGGGGATCGCCGCAGAACGCTGAGTTCCACTGCGGATGGGCAAACTGGAGCGGGGAATGAAGGAGATCGCCGGAGAAACAGGCGTAGTCATCTCCAGCGGCGAGGATCAGCGCGGCATGGTCCGGACTGTGGCCGGGGGTGGGGATAAAGTCGATCCGCCCGCCGACCCGCGGCCGGGCCGCCACATCGACGGTTTCCAGCTGGCCGGCCTCGATCACCGGCAGCAGGCTGTCGAGCCACAGCGCCCGGTAGCGTTCGCTGTTTTTCACCCGCGTCAGCTCTTTTGCCGAGCACAGATACCGGGCGTTGGGAAACAGCGGCACCCAGCGATCGTCCTGCCAGACAGTATTCCATCCGACATGGTCGGTATGCAGGTGAGTCAGTAGCACCAGGGTCACGTCCTCCGGGTTCACTCCCGCGGCGCGGAGATTCTCCAGATACGGCGTGTTAAGTTGATGATAGAGTGGATTGCCGCCGCGCTCCCGACCGTTGCCGGTGGCGGTATCGATAACAATCAGATCGTGGGGGGTCTGCACCACCCAGCTGTGGATCGACAGCGCAATCGACTGAATAACGTTGTCCGCCTCCGCTACCGGGAACGCCTGTGGATAGAGCGCCGCCGGCTGCAGGGTAATCTCGCGCTCCGGCACTTTGAAAATCAGGCTATCGCCTGTCTGGTAAGTTTGCATCACACCCTCCGCGCGCATTGCGCTGGTTGATTTATCGGGGTGAGATTCACTATGCTGCCGGGATAACCCACATTCAAATTGATTATCATAATGAAGAAAATCATTGAAAATGATTTTAGTCGTATCGATCTGAATCTGTTGACGGTCTTGATGGTGCTGTACCGCGAAGGGAGCGTCACCCGCACCGCAGAGGTGTTGCATCTTGGCCAGCCGGCTATCAGCGGGGCGCTAAAACGCCTGCGCGAGATGTTTGACGATCCGCTGTTCGTGCGCAGCGCCAGAGGCATGCTGCCGACGCCGCGGGCGCAAGCGCTGATGACCGACCTGCAGCCGCTGATGGAAAACCTGCATTCGGCGATGTTTGGCGCCGGGGAGTTCGTCCCGGCGCGCGCGCAGCAGCTTTTTCGCATCGGCCTCAGCGACTGGAGCGAACACTGGCTGATGCCCCAGCTGTTACCCGGGCTGATGCAGGAGGCGCCCGGGGTCTCACTGCAGTCGATAGCCGCCGACCCCTTCCAGGTTCGCCAGTTGCTGGAGGAGGAGCGCATTGATGTCGCGGTGTCTGTCAACAAACAGAGCCGCGGGGAGGTGGTCAGCGAGCCAGTGATGACCATGGGAGTCACCACCCTGTGGTCGCCGCAGCAGATCCCCTGTCGCGGGCCGCTGTCGGTGAGCGACTTTGTCGCCTGGGAACATGTGATGGTGGCCTATCGCGAAACCGGCCACGGTGAAATTGACCGCCAGCTCGCCAGCCAGGGACTCGCGCGGCGCGTGCGCTTTGCCACGCAGAATTTCTCCACCTTTCCCCTGCTGCTGACCACCCTGCCGCTGTTCGCCACCGTCCCGCAGGGGCTGGCGCAGCGCTGGCAGGCGCAGTATGCGCTGCGCGCGGACGCTCCGCCGGTAGCGTATCCGGAATTTACGCTGTGCATTTTGCGGCACAAACGCCGGGCGCAGGATCCGGCGCTGAACTGGCTGGTGACGAAGTTAAAACAGGCCATGCGCGGTCAATAACCGGGCCGATGCCCCGGCATCAGGCCTCGCTGAGCGGGGGTTGCAGAACGCGCCTGCTCCAGTCATAAAACGCGCGCACCGCCGGCGGCAGATAGCGGTTTTGCGGATAGACCAGCGACAAGGGAAGATCAGAAGCGGCCTGCTTCAGACAGGCGACCAGCGCCCCGCTCTGCAGATAAGGTTGCGCCAGATAGCTGGCGACGCGGATCAGGCCCAGCCCCTGAATGCCGGCCTGGATATAAGCATCGGTATCGTCAACCACCAGCGTCTCCTGCATACGGATCGCGCGATCACCGTCGTCGAGAGTAAAAAGCCAGTCTATAGTCCGCCCGGTACGGTGGTTCAGGTAGCCCACCGCGCGGTGCTGGTGCAGATCGTCGATGCCCTGCGGGCGGCCGTGGGCCGCGAGCCAGGCCGGCGCGGCGAGGACCATCCAGCGGTAGCGGGCCAGAGGCCGCGCCACCAGGGTGGTAGAATCTTCGATCCGCCCGGTACGGATCACGCAGTCGAATCCCTCCTGGATAATATCTTCCACGTTGTCGCTTGAGCAGAGGATCAGCTCCAGGTCGGGGTACTGCTGCAAAAACTCGCCGATCCTCGGCAGAATGCAGTGGCGGGCAAGGGATTGCGGCATCCCCACCTTGAACCGCCCGGCGGGCTGAGCCGAGTGCCCGGGAAAAGAGGCTTCCATCGCCGCCATCTCGGCCAGCAGCCTTTTACACTCCTCATAATACCGGCGACCCTCCGCCGTCACGCTGAGCTTGCGGGTGGTGCGCTGGAGAAGCTGCGCCCCGAGCCAGGCTTCCAGCTCCTTCACCACCCGCGATACCGTGGAGCGCGGCTGCCCGAGCACCTCCGCCGCACGGGCGAAGCTGTGGGCATCCACAACCGCAACATACAACTGCATGGCATCCAGTCTGTCCATTTCGTACTCCCCCGGCAATTATTATCCCATTATCACGAACAGTCTAACCCGAAATCCTGTTCTTATCGAATGATGCCCGCCCCCCTACACTGAGCCTGTAGCCCGTCAATACAAGGCTTAACTGAGCAAGGAGTCAAAATGAAAACTGATAATCTTAATCATGAGGAAAAGGTATTGGTGCTGGGAGCAGGACAACTGGGCGCCGCCGTTCTCGATGCGTTGGTGCCTGCGGTGATCCAGCGCCAGGGCACGGTCTCGGTTATCGTCTCGCCGGCGGCCAGGGATGAAGCCGGCCAGCTGCGGTCGGCAAACCATCAGGCGCTGGCCGACGCCGGAGCCACCTTCCTCGCCGTCGACATCGCCGGTAGCGCCATGGAGACGCTGGCCGATCAGTTTCGCGGATTCACCACCGTGATTAACTGCATGGGGTTTGTCGCCGGTCCGGGGACACAGCTGAAAATTACCCGCGCGGTGCTGGCGGCCGGGGTACCCCGCTATTTTCCCTGGCAGTTTGGCGTCAATTACGATGTGGTTGGCAAAGGCAGCGGTCAGCCGGTCTGGGACGAGCAGTACGATGTCCGGACCCTGCTACGCGCGCAGCGGGCCACGGAGTGGGTCATTGTCTCCACCGGGATGTTTACCAGCTTTCTCTTCGAACCAGACTTCGATGTAGTGAATTTATCCAACCGAACCCTTCACGCCCTTGGCAGCTGGGATACCCAGGTGACCGTCACCTCACCGGCGGATATTGGCCGCCTGACCACGGCGATTTATCTGCATCAGCCGCGGATCGTCAACGAGGTGGTGTTTGTTGCCGGCGAAACAACCTCTTACCGGCAGCTGGCAGATACCGTGGAGCGCGTAACGCAGCAGACGTTCAGCAAAGCCGTCCACACCCTGCCCGCCCTGCTGGAGCAGCTGCGGACAGACCCGGATGACGCCATGCTGCGCTATCGCGCCGCCTTCGCCCGGGGGGATGGCGTGTGGTGGCCGATGGGCGACACCTGGAATGCCCGCCACCAGCTGCCGACCCAGGACATTGCCGGCTGGCTGCAGACCGCGCGCTGATTTTCTCTCACAGGACAGAATGACGATGAACAAGTTAATTCCACTGATCGTATTGAGTTGTCTGCTGCCCCTGGCGGCAAATGCCAGAACCATCACCGCCACCGGCGATACCCTGGACCATGCGGAGAGCAAAATCCGCCAGCAGGCCGCCCGCGAGGGCGCGACTACCTATCGCATCACTGAAGCGCGGATGGGCAACAAAGTGCATATCACGGCGAAAATCGCGGACTAAACCACCGGCGTCAGGCTCAGGGATGAGCTGCCGCCTGCCCGCGCGCCAGGTCAGGCGCTCATTTTTTCCCGTCGACGATCGCGGCCCGGCGGCGCGCCGTACAGGCGAGCGTATTCCCGGGTGAACTGCGACACGCTGATATAGCCCACCTCCCCGGCAGCCTGGGCAATGCTCATCCCTTCCGCCAACATCAGGCGGCGGGCGTGGATCAGGCGTAACTGCTTCTGAAATTGCAGCGGCGACAGCGTGGTCATGGCGCGGAAATGACGGTGAAAGACAGAGACGCTCATCCCGGCGGCGTCGGCCAGGGCGTCGACGCTGACTGGCTGCATAAAATCCCGGCGCAGCATCGCCACCGCCCGGCGGATCCGCGCCGAATGGCTGTCTACGGCGCCCAGCGCCCGAATGGCCGGCCCGTGGACACTCTGCAACAGCCAGTAATGCAGCTCCCGCCGCAGACCTTCCCCCAGCACCGCCAGCGCCCCCGGTTGATCAAACAGTCTTGCCAGCCGGTAAGCGGCGTCCGTCACATCGGCATTCATCGGTTCGATACCGACGCGGGGCGCCTCATCCGGCCCTGACGGCCCGGCCTCCTGCAGCTCGCGCAGGATAGCCAGGTCCAGCTCCAGCACCAGCGCGTAATAGGGAAAACGCTGACTGGCCTCGGTGATCTGGCTGGTGGTGGGGACATCCGCGGCAATCACCATCGCCTCGCCCGGGCCATAGTCAAAGCTCGCCAGGCCGGTGGTCACGCTCTTGCGCCCCTGGAGCAGCATGGCCACCAGCGGCCTGGCGATGGCCGCCTGCAGGTCGCCAGGATGCAGGGCCCGCACCAGGGTGATGCCGGGAACCGGGGTAACCGCCACCCCGCTGCTATCGACATGAGCATCGGCAAACCGGCGGCAGAGATCGAACAGGGCGTCGCGCATAAGATCCTTTCAGGCAAGTTTTAAAGCCTGAGTATGCGCTATTTCCCGGGAAAAGGGAGTGAACGGAGAGAAATGGGCAAAAAATAACAAGGATTGGGCAACCCGGCCTGACGCGCGGCCCCTATTGTAGAGCCTCAACATACCAGAGAGGACCGAACATGACTAAGATTGCACTTATTACCGGCGCCAACCGCGGCCTTGGCCGTCAGACTGCACTGGATATCGCCCGCCAGGGTGGGGATGTCATCGTCACCTACCGCGGCAATCTCGAACAGGCGGAAGAGGTGGTCGCCGACATCCGCGCCCTGGGGCGCAAGGCCATCGCCCTGCCGCTGGATATGGCGCAAACCGCCAGCTTCCCGGCTTTCGCCGACAGCCTCGGCAGCGCGCTGGCCAGCGTCTGGGGGCGGGCCACTTTCGACCACCTGATCAATAACGCAGGGCACGGCGAATTCGCCCCGCTGGCCGAAACGCGCGAAGCGCAGTTCGACGGGCTGTTTAACGTCCACGTTAAGGGGGTATTTTTCCTCGTACAAACCCTGCTGCCGCTGCTGGCAGACGGCGGACGGATCGTTAACTTCTCCTCCGGGCTGACCCGCGTCTCCTATCCTGGCTTCTCCGCCTACGCTGCGGCCAAAGCGGCCGTGGAGATGCTGAGCGTGTACATGGCCCGCGAGCTGGGCGGGCGCGGCATCACCGTCAATACCATCGCCCCCGGGGCTATCGCCACCGATTTTGGCGGCGGGCTGGTGCGGGACGACGCGGGGGTTAACGCGCAGTTTGCCGCCATGACGGCGCTGGGACGGGTGGGCGTTCCTGAGGATATTGGGCCAATGATCGCCAACCTGCTGCGCGACGATAACCGCTGGGTGACCGCCCAGCGGATCGAGGTGTCGGGCGGACAAACCATCTGACGACTCAGGCTGGCAGGATGTGCTCCAGCGCCAGGCCTGCCAGCCGCACGGTCTCCAGGAGACGCGGCAGACTATCCCCTTCCCGCGCTTTCGCCGACAGGCCAAGCATCAGTGTATCCATATAGTCAGTCACCCGCAGCGCGTCCTGCGGGCGATGGCGGGCGATATACTGCTGGATTTTGGCTCTTGCCGCGGCATGCCATTCGCCAGCCGCCCCTCGGGCGTCAGCATCCTGGCAATGTACCCCCTCCAGCACCAGACAGCCGGCGGCGGCCGGATCGGCCACATAGCGGCGAGCCGCCTCCTGCAGCACGGCGATGAGCGACGCCGCCACCGGCTGGTCGTCTCGCAGCAGGGCGTCGATGGGAATGGCCCCGGTCTGGCTGTAGCGCTGCAGGACGCGGGTATACAGCCCGAGCTTGCTGCCGAAAGCGGCATAAAAACTCGGGGGATTGATACCGAAAGCCTGGGTCAGATCGGCCACGCTCACCGCGTCATAGCCTCGCGCGTGAAAGAGGCGTTGTGCCGTTTCAATGGCCTGTTCCGCATCAAACTGGCGAGGACGTCCCGGAGTACGCCCTGATTTTGTAGTAGTCACTATATTAATCCTTGACAGCCTGTTTTGCCGCAGCATATTGTAATCGTCACTACAATATCATGAGGTACGGGATATGACAGCATTTCACAACAAATCAGTGCTGGTTTTAGGCGGGAGTCGGGGAATTGGCGCGGCGATTGTCAGGCGTTTTGTCGCCGATGGCGCATCGGTGGTGTTTAGCTATTCCGGTTCGCCGGAAGCGGCCGAGCGGCTGGCGGCGGAGACCGGCAGCACGGCGGTGCAGGCGGATAGCGCCGATCGCGATGCGGTGATAAGCCTGGTCCGCGACAGCGGCCCGCTGGACGTGTTAGTGGTCAATGCCGGGATCGCGATTTTCGGCGGCGCTCTCGAGCAGGACAGCGATGCCATCGATCGCCTGTTCCGCATCAATATTCATGCCCCCTACCATGCCTCCGTGGAAGCGGCACGCCGCATGCCGGTAGGCGGGCGCATTATTGTCATCGGTTCGGTCAATGGCGATCGCATGCCGGTGCCGGGAATGGCGGCCTATGCGGTCAGCAAATCGGCCCTGCAGGGGCTGGCGCGTGGCCTGGCGCGGGATTTTGGCCCGCGCGGCATCACGGTCAACGTCGTCCAGCCCGGCCCAATTGATACCGACGCCAACCCGGAGAACGGTCCGATGAAAGAGCTGATGCACAGCTTTATGGCCATTAAGCGCCATGGCCGCCCGGAAGAGGTGGCGGGAATGGTGGCGTGGCTGGCCGGTCCGGAGGCGTCGTTTGTCACTGGCGCCATGCACACCATCGACGGCGCGTTTGGCGCCTGATACTCCAGGGCGGCGGCGCGCGCTTTGCACCGCCGCCGCGGGAACGTCATCGCCTGTCAGGGATTGTCAGGCCAGGCTGTCGACCGCCATAAAAAAGCGATCTTCGGTAAGCATAAGCCGCGCTTGCGGGGGCTGGTGCGCCTTGCGGATCATCCAGCCATCCTCCGGGGCCAGGCTAAGATAAAACACCTCCCGGGAGCCCGCACCGCCGGGGGTCTCGAGACTCAGCGTCACGATCCCCTTTTCCACGCCATCCAACAGCTGCTGCGGCACGATATTGACGCTGCGCTCGCCGTTTTGCAGACGAATGGCCGGGATATCGTAGCGGCAGATGCCGTTGTTGAGGCTGTAGCCAAGGGTACTCAGGTCGTGGAGATGGCGGGTCGAAATCACCACCTCAATACCGGTTCCATCAAACCACTGACTTATCTGCTGAGCCAGCGCCGCCATCTGCTGACGAAACCTGGCGATATCCGCGGCGACCGACCCGTCGAGGGCCGCTGTCCGCCGCGGATTTTGCTGTTGCTGCAGTTTCTTAAAAAAACGTTCCCTCGCTGTCACGTTATCTCCCTGTACTGTGGTGAAGATGGTTATCGCCCGTTCGCTGGTTACGAAGATTGAGGGCGAACTGGCGCGATGGCCCCGCCGCAAATGTTTGTTTTCGACATTACTTCGCCGCTTCAGACCTGAGCCGTAGCTGGTTGCGTTCGGCGGTGAAAATGCGCGGCTTGTCCGGATCCAATTCCTCACGCCCCAGCACCTGCTTCCAGATATTTCTTTCGGTGTCCGGATGGCGGAACAGGCCGACAACCGCCACGAACGTCGCCTCCGCTTCCAGCGGCATATTCAGACTGGCATCCCCTCCGGGACTGATCACCACATCGCGACTGGCGAGGAGATCGGCGGCGAGCAGAATATCCCCCTCCTCCAGCAGCTGCTGGTAAACCAGCCGGTCAAAGGTCTGGCGATCTTTAAGCTGATAGATGCGCACCACCACCGGTTCAGAGAGCGAGTGATTCTCTCTGGCATCGGTGTTGAGCGCTTCACGCGCGGTAAAGTCCAGATGCAGCGTATTAATTTGCTTATAAAAAACGGCGTTGAAGGCATTTTTGGTCCCCTCCGAGACACGCTGGGTGAGCCCGCACCCGCTCAGACAAAGCGCAAGCAGGGGCAGCAGGCAGGCGGTTTTAGTCAAACTTGTACGTAACACGTCGGTTTCCTTGTAGAAAGGTGGCAGGCTGCAGGCCCGTATAGGTACCCAGCTCGGTGGTAAAGGTCTGAGGAATATCGTCCTGACACTCGCCCTCCCCCACACCCAGCACGCCGTTCATACCGAGCCAGAACGGCTCGTCCCCCAGCGGCGGGACAGCCAGCAGTCGGGTCGGCGCGGTCAGGGTGATGTTGGCCCGGAATCGCCAGCCGAGGTATACACGCAGCAGGATGAGAAAGTCCCGAAACAGCGGGCCGTCAGGCTTCCAGCCCTGCGCCTCCGCGGGATTGTCGGTGGTAAGGGCGACGAGGAGCTGGCTGCTGGCGTCCATCGCTTCGTCACCCAGCGGCATATTGCCGTCCAGTAAGAAGTCGTCATCGCCGTAAAACCCCAGCGGCTGACTGATCGCCACCGGACGCAGGCTGTACGGGCTCACCCTGACGGTGGTCTCCGGGGCCAGCAGGGTGACCAGCGCCTGGATCCCCTGCTGGGTTTTGCCAGGCTGCCGCAGCACGCCAGTTAGCGCCAGAAAGCGCGACGCCGGCGAAGCGATATGCTGCGTCGTGCCGGGGATGCCCAACCCCGCCAGGCCCAGCAGCGACTGCGAGAGACGATCGGTGCCGCCAGGCTCAAAGGTGGCGGGCCAGGAGTATTTCCGCCAGATGCGGTAAAACTGCGTCATGATCCGGTGGCTGAAGATATCCAGTAAGCCCTGCAGCGCTTCATGCCCTTCCCTGCGCTGGGCGATATCATCGAGATATGCCGTCGGGAGCGGCGAATCGACACCGTACAACCCCATAAAGGTGGTGCGAATGACCGGCGGCCCGCAGTCATCAGCCTCATCGTATTCCACGGCTCTGAGTTCGCTGGCCGGGAATCCCATCCCCGGATGCGGGTAAAAACGCACCGGATCGTCAGCCGGATGGCTGGTCGCCCCCATCAGCTGTTGGCCGGGACGCCGTTTTTCCAGAAGCTGGCAGAAGCGGTAAAAATTGATCCGCGGCAGGTCGGCTTCCAGCCGCGGGTTCAGCCGGGAATGCGTCGGCTGTGCTTCTCTTCCCATTCCAGTCGTTCTCCGGTTGGTTGCAGAATGATAATCAGGCGGTTGAACAAGTAGATGTCGGTGTAGAGCGCAAAGAAGCGGCTAAGCATCTCGCCAAACAGGCATATGTCGCCTCGTCCGGCAAAGCCGTGACTGTCGAGGGTGACTTCAATCTGCACGCCGCGCACCAGATGGCCCTGCGCAAAGCGCTCTGTTGCGCGGTGATTCACGTCGAGGATGGCTTCCAGACGCCGACGATTCATCTCGCTGTCGGTCCATTCATACAGCGCCAGGGTGCCGCGCAGGACTTCAGCGTTGTCCATCAGGGAAAGAAAACTGCTGCCCAGATGGCTCAGCACCCGCCAGTGAAAGCGGTCCTGGGCCGGGGGATAGCACGGCAGCGTTGGTGCGCAGAGGTTACGCACCGCGACGCTGGCGGAAGTGGTTTTCATCACCGTATCGAGTACGGTGCTCTGCAGCGCGCGACGCGGCAGTTGGCCGTTAGTTCCGGTGAGGGTCAGCGACAGGCTTTCATCTTCCGGTACGGTATGATTGTCAAAGGCTTCCCCGCCGACGATAAGCCAGGTGTTGTACAGCCCGGAGGGGCCACGGCGCACCCGGGTATGATAGTAATAGTCCGCCGCGTCATGACGCATCATGCCGCCTTTGTGGCGAAAACTTGAGAACGGCGCGTAAACCTGCTGGTGCGAGGAGATCACGGAATCGACGGTGTAAATTTCGGTGTGGCCGTCCTGCACGCGCATCGGGCGCAGCGGGTATTCGGTCTGCAGGGAATTGATGGTCAGCGGATCGGACTCCAGCGGAAACAGGTTGATCACTGGCACGCAGTGCAGGCGCAGCTGCTTTTCGCTGAAGCGGAAGTCATGTTCCCAGCGTTCCGCCAGCACGACGTCGATTTCAAACCACGCCAGTCCGGCCGGAAAAGCCACCGTCTCCAGCCCGCGCAGATCGATGAACATGAACTTTTCGCGGAAGGTAAAATACTCCAGCAGCAGCTGGTAACCGCGAAAACTGCGGCCATCTTCAGGCCAGAGGCTGTCCTCCTCGCCAAATCCCAGCGCGCTGAAATACCCGTCCAGCGGCCTTCTGTCCACCTCATCGGACATGCGCAGCCACATCCGGGCTACATTGAGGGTAAAGGCCTCGTGCATGGCGCAGGCCAGCGGCGCATCGGCGTTGCAGTAGAGCGGGATATGACTGAGATCGACCCGGCTCCAGTCCGTCAGCTGGCTGCAGTTAAAGCGCAGCGTGATCACTGACCGGCCATCCGTATCGGTGGCCAGCCGGGCGTGCTCAAGAGATAACGGCTGCAGAGCGATCGCTTTGGTGGTGGTGTACCGGCAGCGCGTGCCCTTTTCACCGATCGGCCGGGAAAGCACTTCAAAGCCTTTGGCCATCGTCATCGGCTCTTTCATTTCCGGCCAGTCGGGGGTGAACTCCACGACCGACATCGAGGGAATGGTACGTAAATAATGGGGCCACAGCAGACTGACCACGCCTTCGGTCAGCTCAGGCAGATCGTCATCGAGTTTCTCGCGCATGCGGCCCATCAGGAAGGCAAAACCTTCAAACAGGCGCTCGACAAAGGGGTCGCGGGCGCCCGCTTTGTCGAGATTGAGCATTGCCGCCTGCTCAGGATGAGCACGGGCAAACTCTTCACCCGCTTCCAGCAAGTAGCGCATTTCAGCGTCGTAATAACGCAGGGTTAAATCGTCCATAAATCACCAGAATGAGTAATAGCTTTCAGATATGCAGAAAACCGCAGGTGCAGGGAGTGCAATGTGAATGATGCGTGAATGATGCGTGAATTATGCGCACAGCACCGCAGCGCGAGCGGGATCCAGAGCGATGAGCCCGGCAAGCAATGACTCCATTTCTGGCAGCAAGCGATTTTTTTCTGCCTCACTGCGCCCGGCCTTGCCTCTGAGCAGCCGGAGTCGGCGGGCTTTGACCTCAAAGATAAGCTCCGGCTTCCATTGTTCGAGCGTCATTTCCCGGGCATGGCTGTCGAGTTCCGCCAGCAGATGTAGCGCCATTTCATTTTTTCCGTACTGCTCGCTGACCCGCGCCATCAGTAAGCGCATCAGCCACCGATTGCGGCTGGTGGTATAGCCCGGCTGCGCCTGTAACCAGTTCAGCGCCGACTCAATACCTTCATCGTCCGCGCGGGTGAGCACTTCTGGCTCCAGCGACAGCACCTCATCAGCGCTGGTCGCCGCCATTACCGGCTCATCTTGCCATCCGGCCATCTCATCCAGAACACGCTCGTTAAGCCAGTTGAGCGTTACTTCATCGGCGAATGGCGTACCATCGTTAAACGCCAGGGTTTCCAGCCCCGGCAGACGAGCCAGTAGCCCTTTCATATCCCGGCACAGGATATCGGCCCGTACACTGTCAGCATCCAGTTTCAGCAGCGCCTGCCAGGCGTACCACTGCACATCCAGCCACAAGTGGTTGACGCCTTGCGCCAACAGCGTGTCCGTATGCTCCAGCAGTTCCGACCAGCTTTTCTGTAAATACAACCGCTTAAGATGGGCTTTACTCTCAGGCTTGGGAGGCAATAGCCGGGTCCGGCCCGTGGCATCCAGCGGCGGTAACTCCGTTAACGTATCCCAACGCACACTCTTCATCAGATGATGACCTGCCAGCCATCCGCCGGGACACTCACGCAGATATTTCGCCAACACCTTAGCCTGATCGAGCAAATCACGACCTGACGTGACGGTATGCATTACCGGCGCGGTGTCTGCATGTTGGGGTAGCAGATCGTGTTCTTCGCGGCTGGTCTGCGGCACCAGACTGTGGGCTCCGCCGCTTTGCACCAGGCGATTCTCCAGTATCTGATATAGCCCGGAAAGATCGGGGCGAGATGCTTCAGCCAATCCGGCAAAAGAGGCTTCCGTGAGCAATAACGCCCCGATAATGACCTGCATAGTGGTCATGTCGACTTCCGGATAAAGAGACAGACTGTCCGACATCCGGCGACTGCCAAGCCATTCCAGTGCCGATTTACAGCTACGTTCACGCTGGGGATGGAGCATAGCCCCAAACCGCTCAAGCATTGCCGCCAGCAGCGTAACGCCCTCCGCCAGACCGGTTTCGCCATCCCGCTGCAGACGCGCCCACACGTAAAAGGTGATCACGCGCAGATCCTTGCAGGTCTGAGTCAGCAGTTTTTCTGCCAGCTGGCAAATCAGCTCGGTATCGACACCGGAGATCTTATTGACCTCCTCGCGGATACGCTGAAAATCATCGTCATAGCCCGGATCGCTCCCGGTGGGCTGGGTGTCACTGATTGGCGCAAGCCAGGACTGCCACTGCGCCTGGCGTGACCGGGCCTGCTGGCGCAGTACGCTTTCATCCAACTGACTGGCGGCAACCAAATTTTGTAAAATACTCATAATTCCATCTCATCCATGTCACTATTCCCTACCCCCGTCGTCAGGGCCTGTGCGCTCTCAGCCGCATCGACACTAAAAATCTGATCCGGCAGGGTCAATCCGCGCAGCGCCAGAAGCGCCAGCGGGCCGCTCCCAAGCTGGGAGCGCAATACCCACTGCAGGGTGCGGCCATCCGGAGCGGTGAAGCTCATCATCCACTGGCTGCGTTCGAGTTGCTGGCGTTTACCCTGCTCCAGCCAGCGAATAAAGCCCCAGGTACCGCTGTAGTCACCAAACAGACGCGTGCCCGCATTGACGGTGGTCCAGGTCAGCAGAGTGCCGGGTTTATACGTCTCCCCCGGCCAGCGGAAAGTCTGCCAGTCGGCAATCTGATTGAAATAGCGCAGCTTTTGGCCGTCTATCGTCAGCTGTGTCTCCACAACCTCCGGGGCAGGCCTGGCCTGTAACTCAAAGCTGATCCCCTGGCTGCCGTCGGTAAAAAGAATGTCGGACAGCTGGCTTAGCTGGTTGATGGCGCGCAGAAAGGCCGGATTAAAGACCAGGCCGTGGCTGTTGACCTTATCCGGCACCCACTGACTGCCTTCTTTATGCAGGACACCGTTCAGCTCCGTCGTGAGAAAACGTTCGATCCGCCCGCTGTCCTTGCGCACAAACTCAGCCAGCATCGGCAGCGAGGCGTCACTTTTGCTGGCGGCAAACGGAAAGCGTCCGTCAAAGGCGGTGTGCCAGTTGGCGACCACCGATCGGCGCCATTTGTCATTCAGACTGGCCGCCGACGGCAGAAGCACGGTTTCCCAGGCCTGCGTCAGCGGCTGCACAAACAGAGTATTACCGAAGCCACTCCACTCTTCGCCAAGACTCGCCGAAATCAGGCTGCCATACTGTTGCGTGTCGGTCAGGTCGACGCTTTTCCCCTGGAAGACGGTCTGCGCCAGGGTTTGCATCATCTCCTGCGGATCGGAGGCATTCGCAACCTGCTGCAGGCGCAGGCGCACGCGGGTGATACGTGTCAGATAGGTTTGCAGGCTCAGGGTGCTATCGGCCGACATGACGTTGCTGCCCGTGTTTTTCCCCATCAGCTGGAGCAGTGGGCCGAACGTGTCATCCAGAGGCCCCTGCGGGCCGGTTGCCGACTGGTCGATGACCGGCTTGTCTTTCCCGCCCACCAGGTCTTTGGCCGATTTAATAAGGCTGTCCGACAGCCCCTCCCTTTGTTGCCCCGCCTGCCCCTGCCAGGCAAGGGTATTCATCAGGGCAATCAGCGGCGACTGGCGGACATCGCTTATTAGCGTGAGCTGGTCGGTAACATCGGCGATATTGGTCGTCGGGTTGAGTCGCAGACTGTTGAGAAAATTCAGCCAGCTGCCAGCGAAATCGGTGAAGTAGCGTCGGGTCAGACGCGCTTTCAGCGCCTCCGGCGACAGGTCTGTCGACACCGTTTTGCGCGAATCGCTCAGCACCCAGTCGATTTCCTCCCGGCGCGAGCTGGCTGCCTTATCAATGGCCTGCTGAATGCCGCCTTCCCATGCCTGGCGGGTAAACATCCCCGGGACCACTTCATCGGTGGTAAACAGGCGGCGCGCGTCGGTGTCACTGGTCATGTCTTCCAGCGACACATCGGCAAAATTACGACGCACGGATTTGAGCATGTTCTCATATAAGGTGCTTTCGGCATTGCGGCGACCTAGCTGCTGCAACAGAACCTGACGGCTCTGACTCACCCGTTGCGCATCCGGGATGATCTTCCACTCTGGCCGCTCGGGCAGCAGGGAGAGATAAAAGGCCCACAAATCCGGCGCCAGACTTTGCCACAGACCGGTCGAGATCCCCATTCGCGTCGGCTGGACCGCTTTCATGGTCTGCGCGAAAAATGCGCCATCGGCTTTATCCGGACGAGCCATCATCAGCCAGGCTTTCAGCTGGTCATAGCCCGGTTTCGCCAGCTGGGCTCGTTGGTCGCTATTGGGGGCGGAGTTGACCAGCGCGCTGAGCGCCTGCTGCAACGCGGCATTGGCCGGGTCACGTATCAGGCGATGATTTGCCACACCGTACCAGGGCAGGACGGCGTTTAATAGCTGCTGATGATGGTCCAGACCAAAGCGCCGATACCAGGGAGCGCCCTTCTGCCCATCGTGCACGAGACGGCCGGCCTCATTGCGCAGGGCATGGAGGGCCGTCAGTTGATAGTCAGAAACAGAGGGGTGGGCCACCAGGTCGCGGGCTTTTCCCGCGACTGTAGCAATCTGGCTGTAATTAAGGGCAAAGGAGAGCAGCAGTCCCGCTGCCCACAGGCCGAGGATGGCCAGCAGACCGCACGCCAGGCCCCGCTCCCATGCCATTCCCACGTGATGCCCGCGTAAACGGCGGCAGTCATCGACGATCCCCTGCCAGGTCGCGGGCAGCGTCAGGAGATGAGGCTGGTTCGCAGGCAGGGCATCAGCTTCCTGATACGGATCTACGGTACGAGGCTCTGGCAGGCTAAACATCAGGCCACGCAGCGCAAGCCGCTGCCGCGAGGCGGTCAGCCACGGCGCCAGCTGCCAGCGCCATTGCGCGATCCCCCCGTCGATAAGCCGCTGCCCCAGACGCAGCAGAAAGTCGTGGCGGGTATCTGCTGCGATCTGGCGCATCCCCTGCTCCCGCAGCGTGGGCAACATCTGCGCAAGCTGACGGGCGACATCGTCCTCGGTAGCGCGTAACGGGAAGCTAACGCCTACCGCCTGCACCGCGCGGTCAGCCTGCGGCCACTCACTATCGCACAGTTTCCACAGCCAGACCGGGGCGGCATAGCGCAGCAGTTCGCTGATTTTTTCCAGCCCACGCAGATCGCTCTCGCTTATCTGCGGCGTCAGGGTCAGAGACGACGGCATCACCCGCACAATCCCGTCCAGAGGACGGCCACGGCGCAGCTTGCGCAGCGCGGCGTATTTTTCTTGGTCGGGCTCTGTGATCAGGTTACCGCCGTAAATCAGCACAGTGCGGTTACCTTCAAGCCACTGCTGCTGACGCAGACCAGGCGCCAGTTGTTCGATTGCTGCATCGTCCCCGGTAACCAGCAGCAGGCGGACTTTGCGGCGCCAGCGCAGGCGGTAACGTGCGTGAAGGTGCTTTTTCAGCGGGGCATAAAGGGCTTCGCGCCCGGCGGGCCTGGTGGGTTGCCGCACAGGCGCTGCTGAAGGCTTAACCTTATCTTTTATCAGCAGTCGAAAGGCCATAAACCCCAGTACCAGCAGGCTGAGTGCCATCCCCCAGATAATAAAGCCCGTGGCGATAAGCGGGCGCAGCGTTTCCCACTGCGTGGCACGATCCATCGCCCACAGCCACCATGCCAGCCCGCCCAGGAGCACCAGAAGCGTGACCGCAGCAATACAGACGATAACCGTAGCCGCCACAGAGATAGCGGCAGGTTTATTGACGTTGTCCATCAGGTTTTACAATTCCAATTGCGAGGGTATTCAAGGGATCGCGGGCTAGCCAGCCACACGGTTGTTGGTAGTGCGCGGCGTAGATCGCCGCCAGCGACAGAACGGTCAAGCCTTCCATCTCGCCGATGTCTCCCCAACAGGCATCCTGGCGATATAGGTTAATATCCCAACCGCTATGCGCCAGCGCTTCCAGTCCCGGCTGAAAAAACAGCGCACAGGCTTCCGGGGGGCCGCTCAGTTCGTTCTGCTCCAGCACACGAGCGGCTACAGCAGTCAGGGCCTCCCCTTTTTCTGCGCAATAGGTTTCCCCCCTGGTCAGGTGCACCGGACCGTCCCGTCCGGCGAGCCACAGTACCGCAGACTCTCCGGCGGGTTGCACCGCCCCCGTCCGGGCGACAACCACCTGACATCCGGCGATAAGCACAGTGTCATCGGGGTCAGCTTCCGCCAGAGTGTGTGCTATCTCCGCGAGGCTGGCCTCCCCACGCCAGGCATACGGGCGTGAGGGTAGTGTCATCTGCGCAACAGTGAGGGTCATCTGTGCACGAAACGCCTGCCAGGCGAGCTCCGTTCCCTGCCAGTAGCAACGCAGCGGCGGCGTAAGCGTTCTTTCACTGCGCTGTCGTTGCCATTCCATCACCAGTAGTTCCGCCAGCCGTTTTTCGCGGGCGATAGCCTCAGAAACTGAAAGGTATGGCGCTCACAGCGCCCTGCCGCCGCCCTCGTTCTCTTCCTCTGGCGGACGCTGGTGACGGCTTAGCACCCGCAGCCAGTCAGTGGTCGTTTTGCCCATGGGCCCCAGCAACAGACCTTCCTGTAACCCGATCGGCTGCCGATGCTCCGCCCACCATTGCTGTTGTTCGTATGCTACCAGTTGGTCATAGAACCTGGCGTTATGCACGCTCATGCGGTAGTACAGCAGCCGGATCAACCAGCCGGTACCCGCCAGCACCAGAGCCAACAGGATCCCGGTGGCGGCCAGGGCGCTTTTTCCTTCTGCCGAGGGAAGTAAAGCGCTGACCCCGCCGCTAAGCAGGACCAGCAGGGCCGAAGCCGATAGCCACCTGGCCGTACCAGGCGGTCGCGCGTCTCCGTACGGGGGATACTCCGGTACCGGCCTCACTGATCAACCCCGCAGTCTGGGTTAGAGCTGACCAGCGTGCAGCCGCAGGCGCAGCGATGACCGTGCAGCGCAACCGGCTGGCCATCAATCGTGGTTCGTGCGCTGCCTTCAGCAATGGTCGTCATACCGTGTTTGTTACACTTGACCGGGTCGCCCTTGCAGGCGAATCCCAGACCAAAACACTGATAATGCCCCATCAGCACCCTGCCCCCATACTCCCGCAGGGTATCGCCTTTGCGAATGACTTTATTCATCGGATCCTCCTTATCCGCGTTCAGACCGTTGTCGTCAGAACGTCCTCCAGCCAGCTGGCCGGCAGCGCGGCTTGCCCCCGCGCCAGCTGCTCTTCCGCTTTCCGCGCCTTTTGCTGTGCGACAACGGTTCCCGGCTCGTGGGTAAATGCCCGCAGCTGCGCCCCTCCGGGCAGCTCCGGCAGCGCTTCCCCGGTTATCTTGTCCAGCACCGCCACCTCCAGCGAGCGCACGGCGCCTGTCGCGGCCAGCCCGGCCAGCTTGCCGGTCAGGCGCTTTTGCCGGAAACTGAGCACGACACCCGCGGTCACGGTCGCAAAACCCACCAGGTCTCCGGCGAGCACCAGCGGCGAGAGCGGTTTACTGCAGCGCTCGCTGAAGTAAATCATCCGGTAGCGGAAGTAGCCGGTCCACATCTCGCGCGTGCCGAGCGCGGCATACATAAACCAGGCGCGTGAATCATGCACCTGATCATCAAACAGCGCCCTCACCAGCCCGGCAGGCTGCTCCGCGTTGCTGGCCTCGCCGGCATCGGGAAAGAGGACGGCCACCCGGGCCTCTCCGTCACGCTTCATGCGCCGGTATTCCTGCGCTTCATCATCGGTATTGAGGACGAAAATCACCGGCTGCAGCACGGTATCCAGCACCAGCTGCGCCAGGTTATCCGGAATACGGTAACCGTCGTGGTAATCCTTTCCGAACTCCTTCGCCGCGTCGAACAGCTGGGTTTGATCCATCTTTGGGTCAAAATCCTTCACGCCCGGCTGCAGAACCAGCTCATCCATCCTGTCAGGAGGCTGGTTTGCTATCTGGTTCTGGCGAGCCCTGAGCACCGCCGCCTGTTTTTCATCACGAACCTCTTCTGCCGCCTTACGCGCGGCAGGCAGCGCGTCGGTATTCGTGGCGCGCTGATAGAAGGGCGTTTTCAGCATCGAGCCTCTGGCATAGCGGTCGATGCGCCAGGCGGTGATCCAGGCCATCTGCTCAGCAATGACGGTTTCCAGACTGCCGCCGGCGGCAGGTGGTTCGTAGTGAGAGGTTGCTTCGGGATTGAACGTTTTCGGCGTGGTTTGACCCAGAGTGAGTTCGCGCCAGGCGTTGAAGCGGTTGACTAGTTTTTCATTAATTCCGTATTGCTCAATAAGTTCAGGATGCATAGCACGCCATGCATCTTTTTTAAGATCGACAGGCAGCGTGTCAACAGGAACTTTCAGAGGGGCCCCAGCCTGGAAGCTGGCAGAGTAAAGATCATTTAAAACTATCTGCGAAAGCAATAGACGGTCATCACTACCATTCGCTTTCCCCTGATCCCCCGGCGGATATCCTCCACCAATATCCGAGTGCATCCCCGGGTAAACCACCTCTCTGGCACAGGGCGGGTATTTGCCGTTTGCCCGCCGCACCGAGTCCAGCGGAAAGCAGAGACGCTGCTCATGCCCGGAAACCAGGTGAACACATTTTTTTATCAGCCCGCCATAGGTTTCATCATCCGGCAGCTCCATCGTGCCGTCTGCCCAGGACATATGCCCGTCGGCAACCGGCACCACATGCGCCACCCCGACGGAGGCCACCGTATCCAGCAGCCCGAGAAACTCCACGCTGACGGGCAGCTGCATCCCGCCTGTCTGCAGGCACTGCGGCGGTTTTTCACCTTCCGCCGCCGGCGGGGGCAGCAGTTCGCTCAGCCAGCGCACAAAGGTGCGCGCCGCTGCCGCGCCGCGGGAAAAACCATAGACATACAGCTTGATGCCTGTCAGTTTCGGCTTGCCCGGCTCAGGCTGAATAATCAGGGGCTTCAAATCAGAGGCCAAATCATTCAGCAAACGAGTGAACTCTTCATAGCGGTTATGGCTGCCGCCAAACCACAGCCGGTTCCAGCTGGTACCCATTTTTTTGAGGGATTCACGGCTGGCTCCTTCGGACAGCTTTATGCTGTTGTTTTCCTTGTCCTTACTCAGGCGCATTAGCACATCAATAATCCGCAGCAGCGCCCAGTTAATCCGATCCTCCCCCTTAACTGCCCCCACCAGACCCATGGTGGAATAGTCCGGGTCATTCACTTCCGGGAAGGGGGTGCCCACGCCGGGAATATAAAACTTGAAGTATTTTCCTCCACTGTCTTTTACCCCATCCAGCGGCATCTTTTTGGTATCAGTGACGCCGCCGGCGGTGCCGTCGCCAATGGTGGCGCGAAACAAACGCGCGATATTGGTCGGGTGCTTCGGGTTCGCGATAAAAAAGTCATGATTTAAGTTATTGCCGGTACCGTCGAAAAACAGGCTGATGTGCAGTGTCTTGCAGCACGGCGGCTCCACGCGCCGTCCGGCAGCCAGGCACAGTTCCTGGTGATAGCGCCGCTCGTCGCTGTTCTGCTGATGGCAGTTCTGCCCAACCTGCAGCGCCCGGCCCGGCAGACGTCCCTGCGGCGGAAACGGCGGCGGGACCCAGGCGGCATGGGTTTCGGTTATTTCGGACATACGGCGGGCTCCTTCATCCTGACGGGCTCTTTTATCGGGTACGACAGACTGCCGTAGGTGTAACAGCTGGTGGTCACCTTCACGTCATCGCAGGGTAAAAAGTGCACCGTAATGCCGCACACATCCTGGCCGTTATAGTCGGGCAGCGGGACAGTTTTGCTGTGCTGCCGATGACTGGCTTTTATTTTCTTTTCCCATTCAAGATATTTATTCCAGTTTTCATATCCCGGGAAATCATCAGTTGAAGCTTCCCCACTTTCCCAGTCAATGCGTACCGTCATACCCGGCGTCCAGCGGGCGGGCACGCTGAAGCAGCAGCCGCCACCGCCACCCTGAAACGGGCCTATAATGTCGATCCCCGACTGGCCGTTGACACTGAAGTGGTTTATTGCCCATTTTGTGTGGTTGATGGCGTCAATGGTGCCACCGCCGCCTCCGGCCTGTGCGGCTGGCTGTGCACAGCCGGTTAACAGCAGCAGACCCGCCAGCAGCGGGCTGATTAATGCAGATTTCATCGGACTCTCCCTGTCGGTTTGAGGGTAATGAAGAGAGGGGTGTACTCAGCCAGACCAGGCTTTTCATTCTGAAGGTCTCTCACTGGTTTTTACGTCCGCAAACCACTTCTTCATTACCCAGTCTTCACGAGCGTCATCCAGAAGAAGGCCCTGGCGTGTCGCCTCCACCATGCCCTGGTAACAGGCCGAAAACAGTGACTGTCTTGAATCAAACATGCCCGCAGGCGGAGCACGGTGCGACAACATGACGATGACATCGCTGATACACATCAGATGCTCAAGCTGGCGATCGCTGAGTTCTATTTTGGGCGCATTTTCATCGCGTTCCGGCGGGAGACCACTGCCTTTGATGCCTTTCGCCTGGCCGTCAAAATCCTGCCACGCCCAAAACAGGGCCGGACGCATCAATGGCTCTTGCTGCTCGTCACTGAGAATGTGTGTAAACAACAGCGGAAATACCCGGGTATCGTAAAAGCGTAAAATTCCGCTGCGCCCTTCCTGCAGAATATCCATACACTGCGTGAGCCAGTTCGCCAGCGCCGAAAAGGGCCAGTATGTGCAGAACAGGAGCAGCGGCGCCTGGATGGCAAGTTGCTGGCTGATATCCTGTAACCAGCGCATTTGCTCATGATCATCAAGCGTAAAGCGCGCCATCAGCGGAGCATCATCGACAATAAATGCTTCCGGAAGTCCATGAAAAAGCGACTGCCACTCAACTGACAGCGAATTCAGTGCCGGAATAACGGAAAAATCCACCCCCGCCTGATCGATAATGACATGCAGATAATCCGTTCCGAAAGCCCGACAGGTTCCGGCGACCTCCTCAATCCATTGTCTGGTCATCTATGCCTCCCGCGGCACGAAGCCCTGCGCCAGCGCCTGGGCTCTTTTAAGGCACTCTTTACACACCGATGCCGGTAGCTCAGGCAAGGGAAACGCCTCGCTGACCGGCCCCTGCAAATCATGCTGCCCCTTAAGGCTAATCACCCCCGGTCCGTGGATCTGTACCTCTCCCTGCGGGGTAAGACGGATATATGCGCCGCCGCAACCCAGGGTGATGCCATTTTTAGCCGTCAACTGCAGATGCCCCTGGGTTGACTGGACGGTGATATCTTTTAGCGCGGTCAGCGACAGAATATCGCTGTGCGACTCTACTTCCAGCGGACCTTTGGCGGAGACCAGCCTCATCCCCTCCTGTTGCGCCAGCAGTGAAATAGCCTGGCTGGCATTCAGAGAACAGCGCTGTGCCGTGGTGATGTTGACCTCCCCCAGGCTCTGCAGATACAGCCCGTTACCGCTGTGCAGGAGGGTTGTTTCCGGCGTGACTGCGGCAATCCCCTGCGGGGCCGACATCAGCAATGTCGGCTGTTTAAGATCGCTGGCGCCTGTGGTCAGTGCGCTTAATGGGCCGGAGTCTGGGATAACATTATGATGGGTTTGCGTAATGCTTCCCCATTCCGTGACCTGATTCACCGCACCTTTCAGCAAACTGACCGCCGGCTCCATCGCCAGCACCTGCCCCTGAGCCTGCGCCTGCCCGTCAGCGCTGATAAATATCCCTTTCTGTGCCCGGATAGCTCCCCAGCTGTCGGTTCTTAGCTCAAAACCGTCCCCGCGCTGCTGCTTTTCAGCATCCACGAGATGGCCGAGGTTCAGCTGGCTCTTGCCGCCATACTCCGTCGACACCTTGATATGTTCTTTCCCGCGCTCATCGTCGAGGCGGATTTTGTTGTTGGCCGGGGTGCGCAGGACGTTACGTTTGTCATTGCGGATGGTGACATGGTCGCCGTGCGCCGAGTCGTGCAGCACGCCCGCGATATACGGCCGGTCAGGGTTACCATCCTCAAAGCCAATCGCCACCTCCGTCCCGGCCAGCAGCGGCAGGTGCAGGCCGTAGGTGTCTCCGGCATACGGCCGCGACTGGCGGACCCACAGGCTCTCGAACCCGGTTTCCCAGCGCGCCCGGTCAAACAGCATATTCACCCGGTAGCGTCCGTGTTTGTCGATATGCCCGTAGGTGTCGTTTTCCCGGGTGCTGGTCACGCGGGCCGGCAGCGTCCCGGCCATCACCGGACGCGCGCCGGGCTCAGGCCGGTAGCCGACGTCCGGGCTGTCCGGTATGCCGGCAAACTCCACCGCAAAATCCGCATCGCGCCGGGCGTGGCTGTGCATCGCCGTGACGAGCACGCCATCAGCAAACTCCCCGGCCACCTCCTCTCCGCCGGTGACCTTCAGCACCTGTCCCGGGCAGAGCGTCGGGCAGCTGGTGGTGGCCTGCATCCGGGTCTGGCCGTTCAGATAACGCTCATGCCGAAGCCGGGCGTAAAACGCCCCGGACTCCGGCGCCGGATGGCGGTCATGGGCATTCCCCGCGGTCAGGTAGTTATCTCCCCAGTGGTAAGCCTCACCAAAGGTGGTGGTCTCCCCGCGGGTGACATCCACCTGCGCGTTCATGTCCGCCGTCGCCTCGCGGTAGTTGTAGTCGCGGGTACTGACCTGCTGCTCCACGACGCGGTGGCGGCATGCCATCTCCCACACCGCGTCCACCCCGGCCGACTGCTGCCCTGACGGCGGGACCGAAGGCAACGTCAGCCCCTTCTCATAGCCCTGCTGACTGTCGCAGAACTCAGCGACGTCGATGTGCAGCCGCGTGTCGGCGGTAAACCGAAACCAGATCCCCACCTCACCCAGCAGCCGGGTGATAAAGCGCAGGTCATCCTCGCCGTACTGCATCACCTGCTCGCGACGCGGATACGTTTTTGTCAGCGAGAACAGAAAATCCTGACCGCGCAGGCCGTGGCGCTCGCGGAGGATTTTTTCCACAATCTGCGGAACGGACTGGTCCTGGTAAATGGCGTTCTGGTGCGAGCGGTTAAGCAGCGCCAGGCGCGGCTGAAGCGTCAGCGCGTAGTGCGTTTCATCCCTGGAGGTACTGAGCCGTTCAAACCCCGTCACCACGCCCTGGATAACCCGCACGGGTTGCTGAACATTGATGCCGAAGCCCTGAGCCACCGGCGCCTGCAGCGTCAGGGAGGCTGCCTTCATCAGCATCATCTCTTTGCTGATGGCATGGTCTGCGCTGGTGAATTCAATACGGTAGCGGAACGGCTGGCTCAGGGCTTCATCGCCCTCGAAGGCCAGCACATCAAGCCCGGCTTCACATCCCTTCACCGAAAGCAGGTGGTGGTTATGGCTGAACAACAACGATTTCACGCTACTCATCGGATATTGTCCCCTCGTCAAACGCCATCACGACGCCTTCCTCTTCGTGATACCCCAGCGTCACCTGGCGCGGTTTCTGCCCCGCCGCCATATGGCTCAATAGCTGCTGACTCAGTGCCGGCAGGATCTGCTGATTGAGCAGACTGTCGACGTTACGGGCGCCGGTATCCGGCAGCAGGCAGGCCTCGGTCAGCGCGTCGAACAGGCTCTCGCTGAGGGTGGTGGTGATTCCGTAATGGCAAGCCAGACGCTGACTTACCTGCCCGAGCTTCATGCCGACAATGGCGCGCAGCGCTCCCGCCGGCAGCGGACGGTAAATCACCGTCTGGAAGCGGGCCAGCAGCGCCGGCTGGAAGTGGCCGCGCAGCACCGGGCGCAGCAGCTCGCGCAGGTCTGATTCGCTGGCCTCCGGCTGTTCATCCAGCAGCTGCATCAGGAGGTCGCTACCGAGGTTTGCGGTCATCAGGATCACGGTGTTGCGAAAGTCGATTTCACGCCCCTCGCCGTCGCGCATTACCCCCCGGTCGAAGACCTGGTAGAACAGGTTCATCACATCGCGATGGGCCTTTTCCACCTCATCGAGCAGCACCACGCTGTAGGGGCGTTTGCGCACCGCCTCGGTCAGGATCCCGCCCTGGCCGTAGCCGACGTAGCCCGGCGGAGAACCCTTCAGCTGGCTGACGGTGTGCGGCTCCTGGTACTCGGAGAGATTGATGGTGATCAGCGCTTTCTCGCCGCCGAACAGCGCATCGGCCAGGGCGAGCGCCGTTTCCGTTTTGCCGGTGCCGCTCGGTCCGACCAGCAGGAACACCCCCTGCGGACCGTTCTCCGGCGTCAGGCCGGTTTTCGCGGCGCGCAGGCGCCGGGCAATAGCGCTCAGGGCCGCCTCCTGGCCAACCACCCGTTTGCCGAGACTCTCTTCCAGGCTCAGCAGTTCCGTCTGCTCATCCTTCATTAGCGAGGAGAGAGGCACGCCGGTCCAGTCGGCAATCACCGTCGCCACGGTGCGGACGTCGACGTCCAGCCCGAGCAGCGGATTGCCCTGCTGGACGGCGATAAGCGCGGTTTGAAGATCGCTAATTTCCGCCTGGCGGGAGATATCGCGGCGACAGGCGAGCAGCGCTTCCGTCAGCTGCAGCTCCTGACCATACTGAGTTTCAAGGGTATCCAGCGCCAGAATAAGGCGGATCTCCTCCTGCTCAATGGCCGCCAGCCGATCGCCGCGGGCGCTGTTGCCCAGCGCAATATCTTCCAGCAGCGCCTGCTTCTCCATTGCCAGCGCGGTGAGCTGCGCCTTCATGCGGGTCAGCGGCTCAGGCACGGTATCCAAACTCATACGCAGGCGGGCGGAAGCGGTGTCGAGTAAATCCACTGCCTTGTCCGGCAGCTGGCGACCGGTGAGATAGCGTCGTGACAGCGTCACGGCGGCGCGCACCGCATCATCCGTGATATGCACGCCGTGGTGGTCGGCATAGCGGGACTTCAGGCCGCGCAGCATCAGGCAGGCGGTGTCGTCGTCCGGCTCATCCACCTTGACCATCTGAAAGCGGCGCTCCAGCGCGGCGTCGCGCTCGAAGTACTGCTTGTATTCAGACCAGGTGGTGGCGGCGATGGTCCGCAGTTCGCCCCGGGCCAGCGCCGGCTTCAGCAGGTTGGCGGCATCCGCGCCGCCCGCCTGATTACCCGCGCCGATGATCGTGTGCGCCTCGTCGATAAACAGCAGCACCGGCGAAGGCGACTGCTGTACCGCCTCAATGATATTTTTCAGCCGCTGCTCGAACTCGCCTTTGACCCCGGCGCCGGCCTGCAGCAGACCGAGGTCAAGGGTGCGCACCGACACCGGCTTCAGCGCGTCGGGGACGTTGCCTTCGGCAATGCGCAGCGCCAGGCCTTCCACCAGAGCGGTCTTGCCCACGCCCGGTTCACCGACGAGGATTGGGTTGTTTTTTCGCCGACGGGAGAGAATATCCACCATCTGGCGGATTTCCGTGTCGCGTCCGAACACCGGGTCAATCTGGCCGTCTCTGGCTTTGGCGGTGACGTCGAGAGTGAATTTGTCCAGCGCGTTCTGCAGCGCCGGGTTGAGCCCATCCGCATTCAGTTCGCTGCCCGCAGGACGCCCCACAAATTCCACGTCCCCGCCATGGGGCTGCGCCAGCGCCGCTTCCTGCTGCGCTGGCGGACGTTCGTCGGACTGGGCATCCAGCAAGGAGCGCAGGCGTTCCAGCTGACGCTGGCCCAGCGTTAACAGCGGCCACAGGCCATCGCACTGGATCAGATTCTGTTTTTCAACCAGCGCCATCAGCAGGTGAACACTGCGGATCTGCGCTTCGCCGCTGAGCGAGGCAATCAGCCAGGCCTCCTGCATCAGCCTCAGGGTATGGTCAGAGAGCTGGGGACGATGACGTACCGAGCGCGGCTGTTTATCCAGCCAGTTCAGCAGATCCTGCCACAGCGCATCCATATCCCATTCATAGCGCCGCGCCAGCACCGTCAGATCGCCTTCCCCCTGTTCCAGCAGCTTAAGCAGCCAGTGCTCGGGCAGGATCTCGGCATGCGCCCGGGTCTGGCACAGGGAGGCCGCCCCCTCCATTGCGCGGGCACAGCAGGGATTAAGACGGCGTAACAGGCTGGCTGGATTTTCCATGAGATCCTCTCTTATTGGTTCCGGACACGCTACCGCCCGTCGCTGTTCCCGAACAGGAACCCCAAGCGCACAAGGTCAGGCAGACAGATTGTGTTTTTCTTTGCTGAGAACCCGTATCTCAGGCGCTCAGCAAAAAACGGCGGGCAGAGAAACGCTGCCCGCATCAGGCGATCGCCCGCAATAATCCCCGGCCGCAGAGATAACGATGCGGCCGGGATGAGCGAACGTCGCCTGCGCGCCAGCGGCGCGAAATATGACGGGCAATTACGCGGTGGCGCGTTCGTTCCAGCTATCGGAGTGAATGATGTTGCCGTCTTTATAGGTCCAGGTGATCTTCTCGTAGCGCAGCTCAATCTGTTCCAGATGGTTGTGCTTCTCGTAGGCGGGGTTTTTGATGTCGTGCATCAGGGGATTCACTTTCACCACCTTGACGTTCTCAAGTTTGGTATTGAAATACTCCACTTCCTGGCCGGCATCGTTGATTCGGTACCACTTGAACTCAGCGGATTTCAGGGTCTGGCCGGTGGTCACCGCCTTGTACAGGTAGGGGCTGGAGGAGTCGATCTCCTTGGTGAACAGGAACGGCGTATGAATACGCGTGCCGGTCAGTTTGCCGGTGTTGTTATCGGTCGGGATGTACAGGTTATGCTCCTGGGCCACCACTTCGATACTGCCTTCACGATCCTGAACGTCGACAGACCCTTTAATGTCCGCGCCGCCGTCGTCTTTCAGCCAAAGATAAACAGGAATTGCCATGGAATTACTCTCCATTGTGTAGTGAAGCGCCATCATCCTGGGATGACGCAGAGGGTTGGTCCGGTAACCGGCAGGCGTCTACCTGCGGCACCAGACTGATTTCGACACGACGGTTCAGCGCACGGCCTTCCGGCGTATCGTTTGTTGCAATTGGTCGGCTTTCGCCATAGCCCTGAACGGCAAAGCAGCTGTCCGGCACGTCGCCGGTATCGCGCATCCAATCGCGGACCGATTCCGCACGTTTCAGCGACAATAGCTGGTTGGCTTTTTCCTCACCCACGCTGTCGGTGTGACCCGCCACCACGATCAGCCACCCGGGCCTGGCCTTAATGTCCATCAGCGAGCTGACCAGCCGCTTTGTCGAACCAGGCTTCAGTACCCATTTCCCGGTATCGAATAGCGACATGCTGTCAAGGCGGATGACGTTCGGCGCGACGCGCTGCACCGGCCCGGGCGGCGGTGGAGGCGGCACGTAACCGCGAATCGCCTCCAGCAACGGCAGGCGAATCTGCTCCCCGTGATACAAGCCCAGACTCAGGCGCAGCGGGACGCCGTTACGCGCCCAGCTATCGAGCAGCGCGGCATCTTCACGCAGCACCCTGACAGCGCTGGCTTTTGGTCGATAATCATCCATCGCAATCCGCTCATAACGGGCAATATCGACGCCCACGCGCTGCAGCAGTTGTCGATTGTTCCAGCCACTGCTGAGCAGCGCGGCGACAGCCGCGAGGGTGAAAATCGCGAGCGCCGCGCGCCAGGCCCTGCCTCGTGGCGTGAGTCCCCGTCCCGCCGGTAACTGCGGCAGGATGAATTCCGGCAACGCTGAAGCGTCCCCGGTGTCGCTCTCATCTGGCTGCCAGCCAGCTACCCGCGTCAGGCCGCTATGTCGGGATAACCACGTCGTCCAGGCCGACGATGCCAGACTTCCAGGCAGCGAGGGCCCGAGACCCCACAGCACGGCCGCAGGGGTCAGAGGCGGCAGGTCGGTATTCTCTTCCGTCAACACGGCATGGACGTGCTGTTCAGACCAGCCCATCAGGCTGTTCATCAGCACCTGCTGCTCCAGCGCGGCCGCCCCGCCGGCGCTTACCCAGGCCGGTACGGAACAGGGGGCGCAGGAGGGCTGCCAGACTTTCACCGCCTCACCCGTTATCGCCGCCTGCCACAACAGGTCGCGACTCATCGCGCTGCCCACCTGCCCCTGCAGCGCCAGCGGTACGGCATACCCCGTCTGCTGACGCAGCTGGCTGAGTTGCCAGCGCAGGGCCAGCAGAGCGCTGGTCAGCGCATCGCTTTGCACATGCCGCTGCGGGCAGACGCAGAGCAGCACCGACAGCTGAGGCCCCCATTCCGGCCGCTGGCTCAATACCTGGCGCGCGACCTGCTGCAGCTCCTCCGTCTTTTCCACGCGGATCCAGCAGCCCTGTTTGACGACTCGCACCGGTGACGCTGGCGGCCAGACACTCGGCAGGTCGCCGCAAACGAGGACCACCGGCTGGCGATAAGCGCCCTCCGGGAGAGGGGCCAGGGTTGATGCGACGTTACGTCCGGTACGACGACTGGCGATGCGCCAGATCCCGATGATCAGGGCCAGCGTGACCAGCAGAATGAGCCACGCCCCCCAGCGGGGAACCGGCAAAAATAGCAGGCACACCAGCGCACTCAGCAGACTGGCCCACAGCGCCAGCCCACGCTGCTGCGCGGGGCTCATTTCACCTCCCCCGGTAACAAGGTCAGCAGCAGGTGATCGAGCCAGTGGTTGAGCCCCCACCACAGGGCGAGTACCACTACCACGCTCAGGCCAATACGTACCGGCCATGGGGCCAGCCAGCCGCTTATCCCCAGACCGGCGCGACTCTCTACCAGTACGGGAGCGGTAGCCGGGCACTGAAAAGGAGGAACACGCTCACCGAGCGCGTTGACCAGCTTCAGGCGCTCGGGGTCGTGGAGGGAGCGAAAGCTGCCAATAAAACCCAGCAGCATCACCCGCTGAAAACAGGTGACCACGGCCAGGTTGGGCGCCGGTTCACGCAACACATCACGCATCCGCTCGCACAGGGTGTCGCCGGCGTCCATGGTGCCGAGGAAGTGCCCCTGCAGCGGAATGTCATACCACTGCAGGCAGGCCTCATCCTCCACGCCGCGCCCTTTCACGGCTTCATCGAGCAGCGCGCACTGGGCGGTGAGAATATGCTGACAGCTGGCGTCATCAAGCCCGCTCGCCTTCAGCTCATGTTGCACGCGCTCGACATCAGCAATACAGCGCTGCCATAGCGTGTACCCTTCCTCATCGCGGAACTGCGGGCCGTGGCGCAGGCTGATAACCTGCAGCCAGGTGTTCTGCAGCAGCGCATCAATATCAATGGACGCGGCGTTGCCGCGTTTAGGCTCATTCACGTTCGTAGTACCGCAAAAAGTTCAAGTTCAGGCTCACCGAGCATCCCCGGCACGTAAAACATACAGGTGCCGCTCTGCAGCATTTCCGTCGCCAGAGGGTGGGACACATCGAGGCTGAAATACTGATTTTCCAGACGCAGCGGGATCGCCGCCGGTACATGACGCAATGGCGTGAGGGGCACCCCTGTCCGCGAGGAGTTGACGATGGCTTTGACATGATCCGGACTGCCCACTTTGCACTGGCGCGGAAACTGCTCCTGCAGTTGGGCGACCGGTACCGACGAACGAACCGACAGGTAGTAATCAGCCCCTTCCCGCAGCCGGGCATCGTGCAGACGCGCCTGCCAGAAGTGCAGCCGGGCATCATGCTCCAGGGCAATCGCCACCACCCGCGATGGCAGGCTCGCCTCCAGCAGGTCGCTCAGTAAATCAAACAGCGGCGGAAAAACCGCGTTCAGCTGGTCATGCTGATAGATCGGGACGGCATTCGCCTGATGGGTGAGCGAAAAGGTCAGCAGGCTGCCAGCCAGGCGCGCCAGCTCCGGGTAGAGGCGTTCCGGCGGGCTTTGCCGGTAACGCAGAAAGTACCCCAGCACCGGCTCGGCGCTGTTCAACGCATTCAGCAACCAGAACAGAGAGACATCGGCTACGGCAAAATCAGCCATCCGTTCATTGCTTTCGCGACGCATGGCCATCAGGCGCGTCAGACGAGCCCGGAGCTGGATGAGCAGCTGTTCAAGCTGCGTCGCCAGCCAGCGGCTGCCCTGGATCTGCAGCAGCGGCGGGAGAAACGTCTCGTCGATAAGCCAGGCCCCCTGCGAGTCCCGCTGCAGGCGAACAAGCGGACAGGTCAGGTAATCGCTGTTGTCCTGGTGGGCGAAGCGGAGGGTTAGCTCCGGCTGTATGACGGCAATCTGCCGGGTATCATCCCCGAACTGGTTGCGGACATCGCGCCAGCGCTGCCGGAAGCGCACCGGCCTTTCGGCCACCTCCTCCGGCTTCAGACAGTTGCCGCCATTCGCCTGCATCAGGGGCAGCGCCAGCACGATCACCGCCTCGCCGGACGCGCCGTCCAGCGACAGCGCGGACGGCAGCGCATCGGCATTGTCCGTATCAATCATCGTGCCATCCTGGAACCGGACCTGCAGCCTGTGAGCCTGCAGGCGGCCCAGTTTGAGCATCTCTGGTTCGAAGGTCGCCTCAACCACTCCCCAGGGGTGGTTAAGACCCATCCGGGCAATCACTTCCGCAGTCCAGGCTGCATACGCAGCCTGCTGTTGAAAATGCTGAGGCGACACCATAATGCCCCGGCCCCACAACGGACGTTCCGTTTTCATCATCGTCCGAACCTACGCCTTCGCCTTTGGCATCTGGCTAACCAGCGACAGATTGACGTCCATCCCCTCGACCTGGAAGTGCGGCACCGCGTACAGCTTCACGCGGAAGAAGCCCGGGTTATCCTCGATATCTTCCACCACCACGCTGGCATCGCGCAGCGGATGGGAGGCCTGCAGCTCGTCGCCGGGGTCGGTCATTTCGGTCACCAGGCTCCGCACCCAGGTGTTCAGCTCCAGCTCCAGCAGACGCCGGTCCTTGGTGGTGCCGATATTCTCGCGCTGGATCATCTTCAGGTAGTGCGCGATGCGCGACAGCAGGAAGATGTAAGGCAGACGCGCGTTGATGCGGCTGTTGGCGGTGGCGTCGGCGGTATCGTACAGCGCCGGTTTCTGCGCGGAGTTGGCCGAGAAGAAGCAGGCGTAATCGCGATTTTTGTAGTACGACAGCGGGATAAAGCCCAGGCTGGCGAACTCAAACTCCCGCGTTTCCGGGATCATCACCTCGGAAGGGATCTTCACCTGGTTGCCGGTGCCCAGATCGTACAGGTGGATGGGCAGATCTTTCACCGCGCCACCGGCCTGCGGACCGCGAATTTGCACGCACCAGCCGTTATTGACAAAGCTCTTCACCATATTGGAAGCGAAGGAGAACGCCGCGCTGGTCCAGAGATACTTTTCGTGGTCCGGACCTTTCACCTGCTCGACATAGTTGAAGCTGCGCACCGGCACGGTGTCCGGACCGTACGGCAGACGACCCAGCACGCGCGGCATCACCAGACCGATGTAGCGGGCATCGTCAGTTTCGCGAAACGCCTTCCAGCGGATATATTCCGCACGATCGAAGTAGTTGCCGATATCCTTAATGGCAGCCACCTCTTCCATGGTCTCTTTCAGGAAGAAGGCCGGGCCGACAGCGCCGATAAACGGCATATGGGCGGCCGCAGAGACGCGGGAGATATTGCGCAGCAGCGCCACATCCTGCGGGCTGGCGTCGAACTCATAGGCCGAGATCACCGAGCCGATCGGCTCCCC